>JAQGLD010000007.1 GCA_028293055.1 Alphaproteobacteria bacterium | reverse complement strand
GTCGGTCCGATAGCCGCGATAGGACATCGCGAAAGCTTCGCCTTCGTCGGTGCGAAGCACCAGCCGGACATCGAGCTCTCGCACCCCGTCGGAGCGGACATTGATCCAGTCGGTTCCGCCCGGCTCGACACTGCCGATGAGCTGGGGCCCGGTGAAGCGCCCGCCGCCAATCGTCGCGAGTCTACGCTCGGTGCAGGTGGTTTCGCCGAGGCTGATCGCGCTCAATGGTCCGAGCGTCATTTCAAACAGGAGGGTCGAGGGCAGGGTCATTCAGTCGGCGGCCTGGGCGAGATGCGCCTTGCGCTCGGCGACCTTGATATCGCGAACCGCGAGACCGGCATGGGCTTCGGCGGCTAGCTGGGCCATCCGCGCCGGGGTTGCGGTCTGATAAGTGAGCTCGAGCCTGATTCCGTTGGGATCGAAGAAGTAGATCGAATCGAAGATCTTGTGGTCGACGATGCCGAGCACCTCGATGTCATTCGCCTCGAGCCGGTCCTTCATCGTCTCCAATTGCTCGCGGGTCCCGACATTGAGCGCCATATGGTTGACCCAGGGTGGCGTTTCCGGATCGGGCGCACAGCCGGTCTCGTCGAGGAGGTCGAAGAAGGCGAGGCAGCCGCCATCGGCCATCTGGAAGAAGATATGGAAATAGGGGTGATATTCTCCGGTGCTCGGGACATGATCGTGATAGACGGTGTGGACCAGCGGCATTCCAAGGATATCCTCGTAGAAATGCCTGGTCTCCTCCGCATTGCGGCAGCGATAGGCGAAATGGTGCAGCGACTGGACCACATTTTCCTCTGCCGTCGCGGCGTTCATGCGGTTCGTTCCTCTCACTGCGGGGCCGGGCACTCATGGACCCCGCCTCTGACGCAAATTACACAATATACAATTCAGTTCCTGATAGGGGATTTTGAGCCATTAGGGCCGCCCTGTCAACTTGCGCCGTGGCTCAATAATCGTCGACCAGGGGGTCGATCGCATGCCTGGCCGGCTCGCGCAGGCGCGGATGGAAGAGGGCAAGGCTGCACAGGCCGGCCAGGGTGGTCAGTACAGCCGCCGCGATCGCTGCGAGCGCCGCTCCGCCCGAACCCGCCATGAAGCCCCCAGCGATGGTCGCGCCGAGCGACTGGCCGGTCAGCCGCGTCGTTCCGATCAGCCCCCCAGCCGAGGCGGCGCGCTCGGGCGGCGCCGCGCCCATGATCTGGCGCGAATTGGGCGAGAGGAACAGGCCGAAGCCGCCGCCGCACAGGCCCATCCGCCAGGCTAGGTCGAAATAAGACGGGTGCTCGGGCAGCAAGGCGATCGCGATCAGGGCCCCGGTGACGATCACCATCCCGACGATTCCGAGCAGGCCCTGGGGGGTTCGGTCCGACAGGCTCCCCGCGATCGGCGCGATCAGCATCATCGCCAGCGGCCAGACCGCGAGTACCGTGCCGACCTCGGCCGGCCGGAATCCGTAATGATGCTCGAGCCGGAACGGGATCGACACCAGGATCGTCATCCAGGCAATGAAGGCGAGCAGTGCGCCCAGCACCGAAAGGCGAAGGACGGGGAGGCGCAGCAGGTCGACCGGCATAATCGGCCTTGTCTCGCGCAGCTCGCGGCGAACGAACGCGATTCCGAGGCCGAGCCCGGCGAGGATCACCAGGACGGATAGCCAAAGTGGCGCCCCGCTGGTCGCAAGCTCGATCCCGCCCATCACCAGCCCGAATGTCGCCGCGCAGAGTACGGCTTCCCTGACGTTGAAATGCGAGGCGTGGCGGGTGCCGGCGGGCAGCGAAGTGCCGAGCAGCAATGAAGCGAGGCTGAGCGGAACCGCTACGATGAACACATTTTGCCATGCGGCAAAGCCCAGGATGATACCGCCGACGGTCGGCGCCAGCGCCGCCGCGCAGGCGACGATCAGCGAGTTGAGGCTGAGGCCGCGGCCCAGCCAGTCCGGCGGGTAGATGCTGCGTAGCAAAGCGGTCGACACGCTCAGAGTTGCAGCGGCGCCGAGGGCCTGGATGGCGCGCACGAGCAGCAGCAAGGGCAAGCTGTCGATCCACAGGCAAGCCAGCGATGCGACCACGAAGATCGACTGGCCGTAGCGGTAGAAGCGCAGATGGCCGAGCCGGTCGGCAAGCGACGCGAAGGGCAGCAGGCTCATCACCAGCACGATCTGGTAGACCGCGACGACGAGCACAGCCGACGAGCGGTCGATCGCCAGCGCGCGCGCGATCGTCGGCAGCGCCACATTGGCGATGCTTCCGTCGAGCACCACCGCGGCGGTGCCGAACGAGATGGTCGAGACGGCGCGGAGGCGATTGGGCGCCCTAATGGCGCTGCTCGCTCGAATAGATGCGAAGGTGCGGCACATTCACCCGCGGCGGCTGCTCGAGCAGATAGCGCACTCCGGCCGCGATATCCTCGGCCTCGAGCCGCTGGATCGGCGCCGCGGCGCTGGGCCTCTTGTCGGCGGGGATGTGGTTGAACACCTCGGTCGCGGTCGTGCCAGGCGAGATCACTCCCACCCGCACGCCGGTGTCGGCCAACTCGATCCGAAGACACTCGCTGAATCCCTCGAGCGCGCGCTTGGTGCCACTATAGACTCCGCATCCGGGCGTCGTGAGATTGGCGCTGATGCTGGAAATGTTGACGATATGGCCGGATCCCGCACGCTTCATTTCGCGCGCGAACAGATAGGCATTGCGCACCGCCGCGGTGAAGTTGAGCGCGATCATCGTCTCGAGCGCATCGAGGTCGACATCGTCGACAGGTCCGTTGCGGAAGATCCCGGCATTGTTGATCAGCACATCGGCTCGGCCGAAGCGGGCGAGGGTGGAGTCGAGCAGCGTCTGCCCGACCGCGGCTTCAGCGATATCGCCCGACACGATCTCGACCTCGCTGCCTAGCTCGGCGGCGAGCGCATCCAGCTGTCCGGTCCGGCGCGCGTTGAGCACCAGCTTCACGCCCAGTGGAGCAAGGTCGCGTGCGATTGCCGCGCCGATGCCCGCCGATGCGCCGGTGATGACCACCACCTTGCCTTCGAGAACGCTCATGTCCGTCTCCTTGATTCTGAGTCAGCCGCCGTGGAAGGCGATCGACTTGACGTAGGTGAATTCTTGCAGGCCTTCCTCGCCGAGCTCCCGGCCGTAGCCCGACCGCTTGATCCCGCCGAAGGGCTGGTGCGAGCTCATCTTGCCCGAGCCGCCGTTGAGCTGCACCTTGCCCGTCCTCAACTGCAGCGCCATCTCGAAGGCGCGCCCGACATCGGCCGAATAGATTCCGCCCGACAGTCCGAAGTCGCTGTCATTGGCAATGTCGATCGCCTGTTCGTCGCTCTCGAACCCGATCACCACGCCGACCGGCCCGAATATCTCCTCGCGCGCGATCGGCGACTGGTTGTCGACTCCGTCGAACAATGTCGGCTCGTAATAGAATCCGCGGCTCAGCCCGGTCGGACGGCGCCCGCCGGTGACGAGCTTCACTCCATCGCGCACAGCCCGATCGACCATGGATTCGACCCGGTCGCGCTGCGCGCCGCGGATCAGCGGCCCCATCCGCGACTTCGGATCGGCCGGATCGCCGATCGAGACGGCGCGAAACATGGCGGTCAGCATCGATACGAATTCGGCCCGCACGCTTTCGTGGACGAGGAGCCGGGTGAAGGCGGCGCAGGCCTGGCCGGCATGGAGGGTCAGGCTCGCCAGCGCCGAGGTGGCGGCGGCCTTGAGGTCGCCGTCCGCTCGGACGATCAGTGCGGACTTGCCCCCGAGTTCGAGCACGCAGCGCTTGAGCGTTGGTGCGGCTTGCGCCTGAATCGCGGCACCGACCCGGTCCGAGCCGGTGAAGGTGACGAGGTCGATGCGCGGATCGCGGGTCAGGGCCTCGCCCGTCTCGATCCCGCCATTGACGACATTGAGGATGCCCGGGGGGAGGCCGGCTTCCTCCGCCGCTTCGGCCACGACGAACGCCTCGAAGGGAGTCAGCGGCGAAGGCTTGAGGATCACGGCATTGCCGGTGGCGAGCGCCGCGAAACATTTGGTCACGTTGAGCATGAAGGGAACATTGAAGGGGGTGATCGCGAGGCAGACTCCGACCGGCTCGCGGACCTTGACCCCGGCGCCGAGCATCCTGCGCCCGTCTGGCGTGTCGACCAGCTCGACCGGCAGCGGGGTAATCGCCGGCCGTCGGGCCAGCTCGATATAATAACGGGCATGGTCGATGCCGGTTGCGAACTGCATCGTCCGGGTCATCGGCTGGACCGATCCGGCCTCGGCGGTGATCAGCGCGCGGATCTCGTCGCCGCGACGCTCGAAGATTTCCAGCATGGCAGACAGAATGGAGGCGCGCTCCTCCGCATTCATCCGTGGCCAGGGGCCCTTGTCGAAGGCGTGGCGCGCCGAGGCGACCGCCGCCTCGACATCCGCCGGGCCCGCGATCGCGGCGTGGCCGATCACTTGCTCGGTCGCGGGATTGATCACCGCCTCAGTACCTCCGCCAGCCGCGGTCCAGGCGCCGTGGATGAACAAGGCAGGGGCGCGTTCGAGCGTGATCATCGTGTCTCTCCGAGCAGGAAGTCCGCGCAGCGCTCGCCGATCATGATCGCGGGCGCATTGGTGTTGCCGCTGACCAGATTGGGCATGATCGAGGCGTCGGCGACCCGAAGCCGCGGTACGCCGTGGACTTGCAGCCGCGGATCGACCACCGCGCGTTCGTCATTTCCCATCCTGCATGTGCCGCCCGGATGATAGACCGTCTTCAGCACTCGCCGGACATGCGTCTCGATCGTCTCGCGGTCGACCGGCCCGGGACCGGTGCCGGGGGCAAGCTCGCACTCGATCAGCCGGGCGAGCGAGGGCGAATGCAGGATCCGCCGGGCCAGCTCCACCCCGCGCACGAGGGTGTCCATATCCGCGGGATCGCCCAGCGCATTGGCCCAGACGCTCGGCGCGTCGTCGGGTCGGGCACTCCGGATCCGGACATGGCCGCGGGCACGAGGGCGCAGGTTGCACGGACTGATCGAGAGGCCGTGACCGGGCAGAGGGGGCCGGTCGGCATCGCCGGTCAACGCCGCGACGACGGTGAACTGGATGTCGGGGCGGCCCGATCCATCGGTGTCGACGAAGCCGCCCGATTCCACCACGTTCGAGGTTAGCAGGCCCGATCGGAACAGCAGCCATTGCAGCCCGTGGCGGACCGCGCGAAGCCCCTTGTCATGGCCGAAAAGGCTGCTCGGTTCGCGCGTGCGGCCGTAGACTCCCGCCTGGAAATGGTCCTGCAGATTCTCCCCGACTCCCGCCAGTTCGCGCACTGGGCGGATAGCATGCTCGGCGAGCAAGCCGCCCGGGCCGATGCCCGAAAGCTGGAGCAATTTCGGCGAGCCGAAAGCACCGGCGCAAAGAATGACCTCCTCGCGGACCAAGGCGCGGTGAAGAACATTGTCGGAGGTGCGGTAGGACACTCCGGAGGCCGCACCATTCTCGGTGGTGATGGCTTCGACGCTCGCTTCAGTGCGCAGGGTGAGCAGCCTATTGCCGCGGATGGGCGCCAGGAAGGCGACGACCGCCGACTGGCGCAGGCCGTCCGCAGCGGTGATCTGGTAGAATCCGACTCCGTCCTGGCGGGCACCGTTGAAATCCTCGTTATAAGGTATTCCGGCTTCCTGCGCCGCGCGGACGAAGGCGTAGCTCAGTGGATGATGATAGCCGGCATCCCCGACCTTGAGCGGCCCATCGGTGCCGTGGAAGGGATCGGCGAACTTCTGGTTGGCTTCGAGCCTCTTGTAGACCGGGAGCACTTCGTCCCAGCCCCATCCGGTGCACCCTTCGGCTGCCCAATCGTCATAGTCGCGCGCCTGGCCCCTTACGTACACCATGCCGTTGATCGACGAGCCGCCGCCGAGCAGCTTGCCCTGGCGCATGAAAACACGGCGGCCGGACACGCCCGCCTCGGGCTCGGTCCAGAAATTCCACGCGAGCTTCTTATCTATCTTCTGGATGCCGCCGGGGATCTTGATGAAGAAGTCGCGATCGGCCGGACCGGCTTCGAGCAGCAGCACGCTCTTGCCCGCATTGACCAGCCGGTTCGCCACCACGCAGCCCGCCGAGCCGGCGCCAATGACGACATAATCATAGCTCGTCATGGCGCCCGCGATCCTCATTTCGATTACGGCTTGTGAGATTGACTTGCTCATCACATAAACGAGCGCAGTTCGAAGAAGCAAGCCGGCGAGAGGGAATCCAGTGCCCGAGACTGTACCTGTCGAGGGGGACGAAGCGCATCCCCAGGTGCTGGTCGTCGGCATGGGCCCGTGCGGAGTCACCATCGCCAACCACCTCGGATTGCACGGGATCCGCACCCTGATCGTCGATCGGGAGACCGGCATACTCGATTATCCGCGCGCGGTCGGGATGGACGACGAAGCCTTGCGCTCTTTCCAGACCGTCGGTCTTGCCGAAGCGTTGCTCGACGACATGATCCGCAACGTCGCCGCGCGCTATCATACCTCGAAGGGATGGTGCTTCGCCCACGTCCATCCCCAGGACCAGCCGTTCGGCTGGTCGCGGCGCAACATGTTCCTCCAGCCGCTCACCGAGACGACGTTGCGCAAGGGCTTGGAGCGCTATTCGTGCGTGGCGGTGCGCGCCGGCTGGGACGTCGAGTCTCTCGCACAGGACGAAGCCGGGGTGACCGCGGCCATCCGCACCGAAGCCGCCGGAACGGTCCTGGTCCGCGCCGATTATGTCGTGGGTGCCGATGGCGGCCGTTCGACGGTGCGCGGCCTGATCGGGGCAAAGCTCGAGGGCAAGACCGACGCCGCACGCTGGCTCGTCGTCGACATGGAGAATGACGAGATCGATTCGCCTTATTCGGCGGTGTTCACCGACATCCACCGGCCGCGCATGTCGATTGCTTTGCCCTATCGCCACCGCCGCTTCGAGTTTCGGATCCCGCCCGACGAGAGCGACGAGGAAGTGCTTCGGCCGGAAGTGCTCGAGGCGATGATCGGGCAATTCTATCCGCCCGGCCCGCGCCAGGCGCGGCTGCTCCGCGCCCGGGTCTACATGCACCATAGCCGTATCGCCGATCGCTTCCGGGTCGGGCGGGTCTTCCTTGCCGGGGACAGCGCTCATCTCCAGCCGCCTTTCTTCGGCCAGGGGATGAACTCGGGGCTGCGCGACGCGACCAATCTCGGCTGGAAGCTCGCCGCGGTGTGCCGCGGCCAAGCGAGCGAGCAGCTGCTCGACAGCTACGAGGTCGAACGCCGCGATCATGCCCGCAAGATGGTCAATGTCGCGACCCTCTTCGGCCGTCTCTATGCCCCGGGCAGCCGCATCGCGGAATTCGCTCGCGACACATTGTTCCGGCTGATCCAGCGCCTGCCAGCGGTGCGCGACTATATTTTGCAGATGAAGTTCAAGCCGATGCCCCGCTATGACGACGGCTTCGTGCTGGCGGGGGCCGGCGGCCGGGGCGATCCCGTGGGCCGGATGTTCATGCAGCCGATGGTCGAGACCAGCGATCGCCGCAAGCTCAGGCTCGACGATGCGATTGGGCCGTGGTTCGCGATCCTGGGCCACAAGAAGGATCCCGCGCACCATCTGTCAGCCGAGGCCAGGGCCTATTGGGAGGGGATCGGCGCCAGCCTGGTCCACGTCCGCCCCTCGCGCAGCTTGCCGATCGCCGACGCGCAACGGACCGGTTCGATCGTTATCGAGGATCTGATGGGTGCCTTTCGAGACTGGGGCGCCCGCAACAAGGGCGTCGATTTCGTCATCCTTCGGCCCGACCGCTATGTGGCCGCGATCTGCGGCGCCGCGGAGTTGGAAGGGGTGACGACGCGGTTGCGGGCTTTCATGGACGGGAAGGGCTCGGGACCAGCCTCATAGCCCCACTCTATCACCGTCAGTCCGATTGCAGGGCTGGTGCCGCGCCAGTCCGGCGCGCAATCTTGGCCCAACGAAACAGGGGAGCGGATTCAGCATGCAGCCAGGCGCCGAAGCGCTCGTCGAGGAGAGCAGCCGCGAGTTCCGGGTCGCGACCCGCACCTATCGCGACCCCGAAATTTTCCAGCGCGAACTCGATGCGATCTTCTCGCGCGGCTGGGTGTTCCTCGGCCATGAGAGCGAGGTCGCCAATCCCGGCGATTTCAAGTCGACCCGGATCGGCAGCCAGCCGATCATCCTCACCCGCGACGACAATGGCGAGATCAACGCCTTCTACAATGCCTGTCCGCATCGCGGCACGACCCTGTGCCGCTCCGAGCGCGGCAACGTCAAAGCCTTCGTCTGCCCCTATCATAGCTGGACCTTCCGGACCTCGGGCGAGCTGATCGGAATCTCGGACCGAAGCCGTTACCCGGACGACTTTCCGATGGACGACAAGAGGCTCCACCGGATCGGTGCGCTGGCCAATCATCACGGCCTGGTCTTCGGCTCGATCAGCGCCGATGTACCCAGCTTCGCCGACTATCTCGGCGCCGGAGCTCGCCATCTCGAGCTGTGGGCCGGGCGCGCGCTCGGCGGCCGCTATCGCGCCGGGACTCCGCACCGCTATCTCTATCGCGGCAACTGGAAGTTCCAGGCGGAGAATGTCCTCGACGGCTATCACGCGAACTCGGTCCACGGGTCGGCTTACCGCACGATCCGCCAGTTCCCGCAGCGTTTCCCGGGCACCGACAAGAGCCGGGCAATCACCGGCGTGCGCAAGGAGGGGGAGACATGCGGCTATCCCAACGGCCACGGAATGCTCGGTGCCGGCGCCGCGCTGGAAACCGGCAATGTCCCCGAGGAGGTCAAGCTTCGCTACCGGGCCAGCCTGGTCGAGCGCAATGGCGAGGATGTGGCGAGGGAGATCATGAATAATCGCCACCTGCTGATCTTCCCGAACGTCTGCCTGATGGACAACAATATCCGGGTGATCCAGCCGATCGCTCACGACCTCACCGAAATCTACTCCTACCCGATGCTGATCGACGAGGCGGAGGAGCCCATCAACGCTGCGCGGCTCGCCGACGTCCAGGCGCGGGTCGGATCGGCCGGGGTGGTCAATCTCGACGACATCGAGATCTTCAACTCCAACCAGACCGCAATTTCCGCGCCGGGCCTCGAATGGATCACGCTCAGCCGCGGCCTCGGCAAGGAAGAGGTGCTGCCCTCGGGCGAGCGGATCGGCGCGCATAGCGACGAGACTCCGCAGCGCGCCTTCTGGCGCGCATGGCAGCAGCGCATGGTCGCGGCGGAGGCGGCATGATGGCGAACTCACTCCTCGCTCTGGTCCACCGCGAGGCGCGGCTGCTCGACAGCTGGCAGCTGGACGACTGGCTCGTTCTCTTCCATTCCGACGGTCATTATTGGCTGCCGATCGAGGAGGGCAGCGATCCGCGCTCGACTTCGTCGGTGATTTACGACGATGTCCACGGCCTCGCCATTCGGGTCGAGCAATTGATGCGCCAGAACCGGATCTCGCAGCAGCCGCGCTCGGAAACGATCCACTTCATCACCAATGTCGAGGTCGAGGAAGCAGGGGACAGCGCGACGGTCCACTACAATTTGCTGCTCACCGAACTGCGAAGCGGCGACTGGCGTCAGCAGGGGCTCGGCCAGATCCGGCAGCATCCAGGGCGGGTGAAGCTCGAGGTGCGCCGGGTCGAAGGCGAGTGGAAGATATTGGAGAAATGCCTGGTGCTCCTCGAACGCCAGCAGCCGATCGAGGGTCTGTCCTATTTGCTTTAGAATTCCGTCCCGCCAAGCGGACGGGCATTTATCCCAAAGGAGCATGCATTGCTGGGACTGGCGAAAGTCGCCGCTACCGTCGGCGGAGTGGATTTCATCCACAAGGAACCGCGTCCGCCCCGGCCCGACGAGGCCTTGGTCGAGGTGCGCGCCGCCGGTTTGTGCGGCAGCGACATCTCGATCTGGAAATGGCCGCCGCACCTCGCGAAGCGAGTGCCGATCCCCTGCATCCTCGGCCACGAAGCCGGCGGGCGGGTAGTCGAGATCGGTTCGCGCGTTTCCCGGGTGAAGGTCGGCGACAATGTCAGCCTCGAGAGCCACGTCTATTGCGGCACCTGCTATCAATGCCTCACCGACCGCGCTCATCTCTGTGTGGTGAAGACCGCGCCGGGGGTGGATTTCGATGGCGTCTTCGCCAGATATGTGACCGTCCCTGCCTCGATATTGTGGGTCAACGATGCCGACTTCCCAGCTGAGCTCGGGGCCCTGATGGAGCCGTTCGGGATTGGCGTCCACGCCTCGCTCGAAGGCAGCGGAGTTTCCGGCCTGACCGTGGCGGTGAGCGGCTGCGGTCCGATCGGAATGATGAATGTCGCCACCGCGCGTGCGCTCGGTGCGGTGAAGGTGATCGCGATCGAGCCCCTGGCGATCCGACGCAAGGCCGCGCTCGAAATGGGTGCCGACCTCGCGATCGACCCGACCGGCGAGGATGTCCGGGCAAAGGTCCGGGACGCGACCCGGGGCAGGGGCGCCGATGTCGTCATCGAATATTCGGGAAGCGTCGAGGGCTTCCGAACCTGCATCGACATCCTTACCCCAGGCGGCGACCTCAGGCTGTGCGCGACGCCGGTCTATCCGATCGAATATGATTTCACGATCTGGAAGGCCAAGCGCCCGACGATCATCAACATCCATGGCCGCCGGATCTGGTCGACCTGGGTGCGGGCGGCGGATCTTTTGCGCGAACGGCGGGTCGATCTGAGCCCGCTGCTCAGCCATGTCATGCCATTGAGCGAAGGCATGCGGGCGTTCGAGGCGGTATTTGCCGGGGAGGCGTTAAAGCCGATCCTCATTCCCTGACCGGGGTATCGACCAGAACGAAGCAGAAGGCTGCCGCGCGGCGAGCGCACCTACCCAGGGTCGAAGCAGGAGAGCCGATGGTCGTGATCCGCAACCACATGGAGTTGGATCGGATCATCGATCCGGCCTCGACGCTCGACATCCTCTGGCGGGGCGAAGGCTTTTTCGAAGGCCCAGTCTGGCTAGACGACGAGTGTGGAGGAGGCCTGCTGTTCAGCGACATTGCTGGCGATAGGATCAATCTATGGAGGCCCGACGGCAGGGTTTCCGTGCATGCAGGCGACATCTTCACCGGCGACAGGGAAGGCGCGGGAAAGCGACTCACGGTCGGCGATCGCGAGGTCCGGCTGATCGGCCCCAACGGAATCGCCCGCGATGGCGAGGGCCGAATCGTCTTTTGCGGCTATGGAACCGGGCAGGTCGTCCGGATCGAGTGCGATGGCGGCCGAACCCTCCTCGCATCTTCGTACCGAGGACGGCGTCTGAACACGCCCAACGATCTGGTCTTCCGCTCGGACGGCAGCTTGTATTTCACCGACTCGAGCTCGGTCCCGCCTGGCGCCCACGATCCCGAAATCGGCGCCAACCCGCCCGGCGTCTATCGCCTCGCGGCCGGTGGGCTCGCCCTTGTCTGCAAAGGCTTCGTCACTCCGAACGGGCTTGCCTTCACCCCGGACGAACGCTTCCTCTATGTGAACGACACGCTCCCAAAGACGATTTCGAGATTCCGGGTGGAAGCCGACGGCCGGCTGACCGAAGAGCAGGCCTTCGCCGACATGAACGGCGATGAGGCGCGGGGGGCTCCGGATGGGATGAAGGTGGACCTTGAGGGGAATGTCTACTGCACCGGCCCCGGCGGCCTGTGGATCTTCGCGCCGGACGGCACTCGGCTGGGCACGATCGTGACTCCCGAGCAGCTGACCAATTGCGCGTTCGGAGGCGGGGATCGGTGCTGGCTCTTCATGACCGGCCCCTCCTTCCTCTATCGGATCAGGCTGAGGCGCCCCGGCTCTCATTGACCGTGGGAGTGCGGCCGGCCTCATGACGGGCATTGGCGGCCTCGACCGCTTCGCGGAACGGCCTGCGGCCGAAGGCGATGCCGGCAAGCGCGATCGGCACGCAGATCGCGAAGGTGAGCGCGATCGAATGTCCCAGCCGGACATCGTCGTGCAGCACATGTTCGGCGATGAACGCAGGGACCAGTGAGCCAAGGGCCGCGCCGACCAAAGCGACGATCATCGTGGTGAACAGGGCAGCGGCGCGGCCGCGCAAATGGGGCGGTGCGATCAGCTGGACCGCTGCCGAGCTGAAGCCGAGGAAGTTGACCGTCGCGAACTGGGCAATCCAGATCAAGCCGACATAGACCCAGACATTCGCGCTCATCAAAGCGAACAGGACGATGGGCGTGGTCAGCAGCAGCACCCGGCGATAGTAGACCAGAGCGGCGTCGGCGATGCCGCGCGCCATCATCCGGTCCACCACCTTGCCCGAGAAAAGCATTCCGGCCGGTCCCGCAATGCCGGTGGTGATGCCGATCGCAAGTCCGTATTGCGCCGGCGACCAGTGAAAGAAGCGGGTGTAATAAGCCGGCTGCCAATAGACGAGCGAGCCATAGGCTATGTTCATCGTCGCGAACACCGAGGCCAGGCAGGCCCACACTCTCCAATTCTGTCTGACATGGGTGAAGATGCCCGACAGGGGCTGGTCGTCCTTCGCCTTCTTCTGGCGCCGCTTCGGTTCGCGCACGGTAAAGATGAGCAGCCCGATTATCAGAGCGGGCAGGCCGGTGGCGAAGAACACCGCCTGCCAGGGCTGGACCGCGCCGAGCAGGGGCAGCACGAACGTGCCGTGGCTTGAGAAGGTCTGGACAAGCCAGCCGCCCAGGATCGTCGACACTCCGGCGCCAAGCCCCGCGCCCATCGAGAAGACCGAGATCGGGGTCGCCAGCCGATTGCGTGGAAAGGCGTCGCTGATCATCGAATGGGCTGCCGGCATCAATGTCGCCTCGGCGAACCCGGTCAGGATCCGCGCGACGAACAATTGCTCGAAGCTGGTCGCCAGTCCGCAGCTTGCCTGCGCGAGGCCCCATAATGCGATTCCGGCATAAAGCACTCGTCGTCGCGGAAACCGATCGATCAGCCAGCCCATCGGCAGCCCGCCGACCGCGTAAAACAAGGCGAAAGCAGTGCCCATCAGATAGGAAATCTTGAGGTCGCTCAGCCTGAAATCAGCACGGATCGGGTCGACCAGCATGGCGATGACATGCCGGTCGAGCACTGCGACGATGTAGAACAGGACGAGGATCGCGATCAGCACCCAGGCCGATTTACCCGCGGCCGCCTCGTTTGTTTCATCCTCGGCCAAAGCGGGACCCCTACCGTGCTCGCGCGAAGCGAAGCTCGCCTTAGAACGTCTGGTGGAGAGCGATACCGTAAGTGCGCGGCGGCTCGTAGGTCACATCGTCGATCCCGGTCGACGGCAGCAGATTCTGCGGGACCGCGACATTGGTCAGATTGCGTCCCCACAGGCTCATCCGGGTCGTCCCGTTCGGCAGGGTGAAGGAGAGCTCGGCATTGATCTTGGTGTAGGCCGGGACGGTCAGACGGTTCTGGAAGTCCCAATAATATTTGGCGGTGCGATAGATGTTGCCGTTGAATCCGATCGCGCTGCCGTCGCCGTAGCGGTGGTGATAGTTGATGCCGCCCTCGAAGGTCGTCCGGGGCGCCCTGATCATGTCGGTGCCGACAAGATTCACGACGGTCTGTGAATTGCCGCCCTGCGGGAGAGGTGTGTTGATCACCGCGCCCGGGAACTTGTCGTACTTGGCGTCGAGATAGGACGCCCCCAAACGCAGGTCGAGATCGCTGCCTGCGCGCGCCGTCGCTTCGAACTCCACGCCCTTGATCGTGCTGTTGGCGGCATTGAGCAGCAGCACGGCGCTGGAATTGGCGGTCGTCGCCGACAGCTGGATGTCCCGATACTTGTCGTAAAACATGGCGAGATTGGTGCGAAGCCAAGGCAGCGGGTCGGCCTTGATCCCGAATTCGTAGGCATCGATCTTCTCGGGGCGAACCGGAGTCAGCTGGGTGATCGAGGAAGCATTGAACACGCCGCTCTTGAAGCCGCGGCTGTAGGTCAGATAGGCCATCGCCGCGTCGCTGAACTTGTACTTGAGCGATGCGCGCGGCGAGAAATCGGTGAACGAGGCGTGGGCGGCACCCTGGCCCTGTAGCGCGCCGGTGGTGAACGCGGTCTGCACGAATTCGTGGTGTCGGCCCTCCCAGGTGTAGCGCAGGCCCGCGGTCAGCGAAAAGCGGTCGGTGATCGGATAGGTGCCGTCGGCAAACAGCGCGATCGACTTGATATGCTCCTGAGTCGAAAGGATCGCCCTTGGAATTCCGGTCCCGGTTGTGGTGGTGCAGCAGAAGACCAGGGGATCGTAGCCTGCGTGGCTGAGGAAGCCGAACGCTCCGGCGACCCACTGGAACTTGCTGCCGGGGTTCGACGCCAGGCGCAGCTCCTGGGTCGCCGTTTTCACCAGGCTGTGGAGGTGCAGGTAGCTGATCGTGATCTGCGAGCCGTCATTGTCGTTGAAGTAATGGGCGCGCGAGCTTTGGTAGCTGGTGATGCTGTTCAGCGTCACTCCGCCCAGGTCGTAGGATCCCTGCAGGCTGAATGTGCTGATGAACTTCTTGTTGAAGGTCGGAGTGTTGGTAGCGACCTGATATTTGTGGGGAATGAGGATTCCCGGGAAGGTCGCCTTGGCGGCAAAATTGCCGTTCAGCGGCGAATAGGCCATCGGGGTGGGATCATTGCTGTAGCTGTAGCCGCCGGCAAGGACCAGTTTGAGTCGGTCGTTCGGGGTGAACAGCAATTTGCTCCGGATCGCGCGGGAATCGCGTGGGTTCTCCCAGACCTTCCGGAAGATGTTGTACACATAACCGTCGTCGCTGCGGTAGATCCCCGCCACGTCGATCGCCAGGTTGCTGGTGATGCCGGTCGTGACATAGGCATTGACCACCTTCTCGTCGAACCGGCCGTAGCTGAGGTCGACCGCTCCCGAGGTGGTGAATGACGGTTCCTTGGTGACGATGTTGATCAAGCCGCCGGTGGCGTTGCGGCCGAACAGGGTACCCTGGGGCCCGCGCAACACTTCGATCCGCTGCACATTGAGGAACTCGAAGTTCGCGCTCGACTGGTCGGGCTGGTAGACTCCGTCGACATAGATGGCGACATTGGCCTCGTCGCCCTGGGTCACGCCGCGCGTGCCCACGCCGCGAATGATCGCCTGAAAGGTGGATCCGGCACTGGTCATGACCAGATTGGGCACCGCCTGGGTGAGCTCCTGCGTGTTCCTGATCCCGGATTGCGCCAGCTGGTTGCCGGTCAAGGCGGTGATCGCGATCGGAACATCTTGCAGCCGCTCCGAGCGACGCTGGGCGGTGACGATGATCTCCTCGACCTTCTCGGTCTTCGCGGCGGGATCCTGGCCAGCGACGGCATTCTGGCCGTCGGCAACGGGCGCAGCCGGCGCAGCATAAGCCGCCTGAGAAGCCATGATCAGTCCAATCGGCGCAGCCAATTTCCAATGTGCGATCACGCGCATGGCATCCCCCTCTAATATCTGATCTGGTTGTTTTTGGGCATCCTATAGGTCCGAACCGGATTATACAATACGGAATGAGATAGCGTAATGTCAGATAATATTGGCGAGGTCGAGCGCGAGGTGCAGGCGCGCGGGATTTCCACAAGGCATTGATAGGCATTATTTTTGTAGCTTTCGCGGGCGCATTTTGTCCGCGATGAGCGCGCCTTGAGCGCGCTTGATCCCAACCGGATGTGCAAGGCGGATTGCCGATACCCCGAATCCAAGGGGCGAAAGTGGATTTACCGGACCGTAATTTCGTGGGACAGTCTTGGCGACCGCGCGGCCAGACGGGGGAGGTTGCCCCGTGGCTCGAGAAGCCCGGCGAAGGAGGATGAATTGGAGAGGCGGGAGCGCGGCGCCGATCCGGACGGCGACGACGGCTCGGGAAAGCTCGGGATCCAGTCGGTCGAGATCGGCATGCAGCTTCTGGCAACGCTGGTCGAGCATGCCTTCGATCATCCCCCGCCAATGCTCAAGACGCTTGCCGCGCAGGCGGGCATGCCGGCGGCCAAGGCCCACCGTTATATTGTCAGCCTGATGCGCTCGAGGCTGGTCGAGCGCGATGCCCTTACCGGCCGCTATCGGTTGGGTCCGATGGCCCGCCTGATCGGCCTTCGCGCCGTCCAGAGCCTCGATGTCGTTCGGCTCGGGGCGGGTCGTCTGCCGGCCATCTCAGCGGACCTCGGATTTTCCGTTACGCTGTCGGTCTGGGCACCCGAAGGCCCGACCGTCGTCGCCAACGAGACTGTGCGCCGGCCGATCACGATCGGAACCCGCCTCGGCGAAGTGATGCCGATCGTGACCTCGGCGACCGGACAGGTGTTCGGTGCCTGGCTTCCGGAAACGCTGACCCGGGCGCAGATCGCGCGCGAGATCGCCAATGGTGCGCAAGACCAGCTCGAGGGTCTCTTCGCGAGGGTGCGGCGGACCGGCCTCGGCGTATCCGCCGGCGGTCTCAATCCCACGATCAACGCGCTGTCGGCTCCGATACTCGATACGGACGGCCGACTTCTGGCGGCTTTGTCTTCGCTAGGCCCGGTCGAGCAGTTCGACGTCCATGTCGACGGCCCGCTCGCCGCCCGGCTCAAGCACCATGCTGCAGCCTTGTCGCGAGCGCTCCGCCCGGCGGCCCCGGGCCACGCCCGCGTGCATGGGGAGCGGGATGGCTAAAGCGCCGAAGCGGCGGCGTCCTCTTGAGCATAAGCAGCGGCGCGCCAGAAGGCGAAGGCCGCACCGAATGGCAACAAGGCGACGATAGCGAAGGCGTAGCGCAGCGCCTCCTTGCCGAAGGCGGGCGTCAGCATGTCTGAGAGCATTCCCACCATCAGCGGGCCCAGCCCCAACCCGCCCAGGGTCACGCCCGCGAGGATGAGGGTGGTTCCGAAGCTGCGGCGCGCCTGGGGCACCACGGCGTGGACCAGGGCCATTGCCGGGCCCTGATAAGCGGGGATAAGAAAGCTCGCCAATCCCAGCGCGATCAGGGAAAGGCTTGGTTGGGGCGCTACGATGAAGACAGTGAGCGCGATCGGGACCAGCAAGCTGGTGCCGGTCGGAACCCAGGCGAGGCGACCGACCCGGCCGCGGAGCAGCGACTGGGATAGATAGCCCCCGGCCAGGATTCCGCAGAGACCCAGCGCGCCTTTGAACAGGCCGGAAAAGAAGCCGATCTGGGACGCGGAAAAGCCCTGGGAGCGGGACAGGATCGAGGGCGTCCAGACCTGCACGCTATAGGCCACGATCCCGGAGACCACCATCGCGATGAACAGCCAGACGAAAGCACGCAGCTTGAGCAATTCCGCCAGGACTCGCCCGAAGGGCTCCGCCGGCGTGCGATCCTTCGCGGCGCTTTCGCGCGGCTCCGGCACCGCTGTCAGGCAGGCGATTCCCACGGCCAGCCCGGGAATCGAAATCGACCAGAGCGCAACCCGCCAGCCATGATGTGCGACCAGCCATCCGCCCGCGGTGAGCCCTGCGAACAGGCCGAGATAGCTGCCAGCTGACCAGATCGCCAGCGCCCGCGGCCGCCGTTCCGGGGGATAGGTGTCGGAGATCAGGGTCGAGGAGGGGGCGTTGCCGGTGGCTTCGCCGATCGCGACCGCGGAACGGCACAGGAGCAATTGCGCAAAGGTCTGCGAGGCGCCCATGGCTGCCGTCATCAGCGAATAGAGGATGACCCCGACCCCGACGATCCGGGGGCGGTTGTAACGGTCGGCGAGGCGTCCGATCGGGATCGAGGCGGCGGCATAAATGAGCGCGAAGCTGACCCCGGCAAGCAGCGCCAGCCTGGTGTCGGAGAGATGCATCTCCGCCTTGATCGACGGCAGCAGGATCGCGACGATCCCACGATCGAGCTGGTTGACCGCGAAAACCAGAGTGAGCAGGGCCAGGGTCAGCCACGGCGGCGAGGGCGGCGTCGTCGCCGGCAGTTGAGCGGCGGAAGCGGAGTGCGGCGCGGTCATCGTCCGCTCACGATCCTGCCGATCCGATCCTCATCGACTCCAGCCTCTCGGAGTACTTCTTCGGTATGCTCGCCAAGCCGCGGCGCGCCGCAGAGCGGTTCCGCGGACTGCCCGTCGAAGCGCAGGGCCGGCTCCAAGGTCCGCAGCACTCCTTCGCTCGGGTGGGTACTGGTCCGGACGACCTTCATTGCGGCGAGCTGCGGATCCTCGACCAGGCTCTCCAGCGTATGGACAACCGCCGCCGGGATGTCGGCTTCGTGGAGCGCGGTCAGCCACTGCTCCGACGATCGGCCGTGCATGATCTCAACGACTCGGACATAGATTTCCGAAG
>JAQGLD010000627.1 GCA_028293055.1 Alphaproteobacteria bacterium | reverse complement strand
CGGACTGCTCGAGTTCCGCCGGGGGGTGCGTGAGCCGGTGCCGATCGACGAGGTCGAATCGGTGCAGTCAATCGTGCGTCGATTCGCGACCGGGGCGATGTCCTATGGGTCCATCTCGGCCGAGGCCCACCAGACGCTGGCCATCGCGATGAACCGGATCGGCGGCAAGTCCAACTCCGGCGAAGGCGGCGAGGACGCCGACCGTTTCGTGGCCGACGAGAACGGCGACCTGCGCCGGTCGGCGGTCAAGCAGGTCGCGTCGGGACGATTCGGGGTCACCAGCCACTACCTGGTCAACGCCGATGACATCCAGATCAAGCTCGCCCAGGGCGCCAAGCCGGGCGAGGGCGGTCAGCTGCCCGGCTACAAGGTGTACCCGTGGATCGCCAAGACCCGGCACTCCACGCCCGGTGTCGGGCTGATCTCGCCGCCGCCGCACCACGACATCTATTCGATCGAGGATCTCGCCCAGCTCATCCACGATTTGCGCTGCGTCAATCCGTCCTCGCGCCTGTCGGTCAAGCTGGTCTCCGAGGTCGGGGTCGGCACGGTCGCGGCCGGAGTCGCGAAATGTCTGGCCGATCATGTCACCATCGCCGGTTATGAGGGCGGGACGGGCGCTTCGCCCTTGACCTCGCTCACCCATGCCGGCCTGCCCTGGGAGGTCGGCCTCGCCGAGACCCAGCAGACCCTGGTGCTGAACCGCCTGCGCGGGCGGATCTGCATCCAGGCCGACGGCGGGCTCCGCACCGGCCGCGATGTCGCGATCGCGGCTTTGCTCGGCGCGGACGAGTTCGGCTTCGCGACCGCGCCGCTGATCGCCGCCGGCTGCATCATGATGCGCAAATGCCATCTCAACACCTGCCCGGTGGGAATCGCCACGCAGGATCCGGTGCTCCGTGCCCGCTTCACCGGCACGGCCGAGCATGTGATCAACTATTTCTTCTTCGTCGCCGAGGAGCTGCGCGAGATCATGGCCTCGCTCGGCATCCGCAGCGTCGAGGAGATGATCGGCCGGGCCGACCTGCTCGACACCCGTCCGGCGGTCGATCACTGGAAGGCCAAGGGCGTCGACCTGTCGCGGCTCCTGTTCGTGCCTAAGGGGAAGGGGCCGCTTTCGAACAGCGCACCGCTCCGCCGCCATGTCGAGGCGCCGATCGACCGGGCGATGATCCGTTCGCTCGATGCCGGCGACCTTCGCCACGAGAGCCCGATCGGCAATGTCGACCGCACCGTCGGCGCCTTGCTGTCCGGTGAGATCGCCCGCAGGCACGGCCATGCCGGCCTACCCGCCGGCAGCTTTCACGCGGTGCTGACCGGCTCGGCCGGCCAGAGCTTCGGCGCCTTCCTCGCCCGCGGAGTGACCCTGGAGCTGATCGGCGACGCCAACGATTATGTCGGCAAGGGGCTTTCTGGCGGGCGGCTGATCGTCCGCCAGCCCGAGCAGGCGCCGCGCGAGGCGGCCTCGAATATCGTCATCGGCAATACCTGCCTCTACGGCGCGGTCGAGGGCGAGACCTTCTTCAACGGAGTCGCCGGCGAGCGTTTCGCGGTGCGCAATTCCGGGGTGGTCGCGGTGGTCGAGGGCACCGGCGACCATGGCTGCGAATATATGACCGGCGGAGTGGTCGTCGTGCTCGGCGATGTCGGCCGCAACTTCGCAGCCGGTATGTCGGGCGGGGTCGCCTATGTCTACGACCCGCAGAGCCTGCTCCAGTCGCGCTGCAACCTCGCCAGCGTCGAACTCGAGGCGGTGCGCCTGAGCCGGCCCGGCGAGGAATATGATGCGGATTCGCCGATGGCGGACATGCTACGCCACGACGGCGAGCGGCTGCGTCACCTGATCGAGCGCCACCTTGCCTTCACCGGCAGCCGGCGCGCTCGCGAGATATTGGACAATTGGGCCGATTCGGTGGGCCGCTTCGTCAAGGTCATGCCGGTGGACTATCGCCGCGCCTTGACCGAAATCGAGGCCGCGGCCGTGGCGGCGGAGTAAGACGATGACAAACCCGACCGGCTTCCTCCAGATCGAGCGGACCGACCGCCATTACCGCCCGATCCAGGAGCGACTGCACCATTGGAGCGAGTTCGTCGAGCCGCTGCCCGCCGGCGAGGTTCGCCTCCAGGCCGAGCGCTGCATGGATTGCGGCATTCCCTTCTGCCATTCGGGCTGCCCGGTGAACAATCTGATCCCGGACTGGAACGACCTCGTCAGCAGGGACCATTGGCGCGAAGCGCTCGACCGGCTGCACCAGACAAACAATTTTCCCGAATTCACCGGCCGGATCTGCCCAGCGCCCTGCGAGGCGGCCTGCACGCTCAACATCGACGACAATCCGGTGACCATCAAGACCGTCGAATGCGCGATCGTCGACAAGGGCTGGGGCGAAGGCTGGATCGTGCCGCAAATGGCGGCGCGGGGAACCGGCAAGCGAATCGCGGTGGTCGGCTCAGGCCCGGCGGGCCTCGCCTGCGCGCAGCAGCTGGCGCGGATGGGCCACGCCCCGACCGTGTTCGAGAAGGCCGACCGGATTGGCGGCCTGCTCCGCTACGGAATTCCCGATTTCAAGCTCGAGAAGGCGGTCATCGACCGCCGGGTCAAGCAGATGGAGGCCGAGGGAGTCCTGTTCCGCACCAGCATGGAGGTCGGCCGCGACGTCTCGGTCGAACGGCTGATGGACGATTATCACGTCCTCGTCCTCGCCGGCGGAGCCGAGCAGCCGCGCGATCTTCCGATCGAGGGGCGCGAACTCGACGGAATCCATTTCGCGATGGATTTCCTGGCCCAGCAGAACAAGCGAAATGCCGGCGACGAGGAAATACGGGCAGCGCCGCGCGGAACGATCAGCGCCACCGGCAAGCATGTCGTCGTGATCGGCGGCGGCGATACCGGCTCCGACTGCATCGGCACATCCAATCGCCAAGGGGCCGCCTCGGTTACCCAGCTGGAGATCATGCCGCAGCCGCCGGCGCGGGAGAACAAGGCGCTGAGCTGGCCCTATTGGCCGCTCAAGATGCGCACTTCCTCCTCGCAGGAGGAAGGCTGCGAGCGCGATTTCTCGGTCCTCACCCAGCGAATCGAGGCCGAGGATGGCCGGGTGAGGGCGCTGACCTGCGTCCGCTCCGAAATGGTCCGCGACGCCGAGGGCCGCACCCGCTTCGAGCCGGTGGCCGGCAGCGAGTTCGAGATCAGGGCCGATCTGGTCCTGCTCGCCATGGGCTTCACCGGCTGCCCCAACGGCGGGATCGTCGACCAGGCCGGAGTCGAGCTGTCACCGATCGGCGCGGTCAACACCCGGCCAGGCCATTACGAAACCTCGCGGCCCGGAATGTTCGCCTGCGGCGACATGCGCCGCGGCCAGTCCCTCGTCGTCTGGGCGATCCGGGAAGGCCGCGAATGCGCCGACGCGGTCCATGCGTTTCTCGCGGCCGAACGCCCGTAAAGAACTCCTCCCCACAAGAGCGAGAGGGACTGATGGCGCTAGGGTCTGGCCGCGAGAACCCCGCGTAGGTTCTCGCGCATCTTGACCACAGCGCTTTCCACCGCGCTTCGAAACCGCTCGTCCCCGGCGATCTCCGGCCGGAAGACCTGTCTCAGATCGAGCAGCCGCTCGACCAGCCCCGGCCGGCTGGCGATTTCCTTCAACGCCGCAGCGAGCGGATCGACGATCTTCTCGCCGGCGCCTGCCTGCCGCTCGATGAACAGCATCCAGGCCGCAATCGGGACCGCCAGTCGCTCGACGCTCCGCCCGGCTGCAAGCGCCTCCCCGATCGTGTCGAGGATCCGGTAGGGCAGCTTTTGCGACCCGTCCCAGGCGATCTGTGCCAGGCGATGGCCGATCGCCGGGTTGCGAAAGCGCTCGAATATCTCGCCGGCATAGGCCTGCAGGTCGATGGGGGAGGGCATCAGACTTGCGATCACATCCTCGCGCACCAGCCGCTCGATGAAAGCCGCAAGATCCGCATCGCCCATCGCATCGGCGACGGTCGTGTGGCCGAGCAGCAGGCCGACATAGGCCAGTGTCGAGTGTGCCCCGTTGAGGATCCTGAGCTTGGCTTTCTCCCAGGCGCCGACATCTCCGGCCAGGACGATTCCGACCGAAGCGAAATCGGGGCCATCCTCCGGTAGCACATCTTCGATCACCCAGGCCGCATAGGCTTCCCGGCTGACCGGTATCTCGTCGGCAAAGCCCGTCCGTTCCCGAACCAGCGCGCGCAGGCGCTCGTCGCTCGCCGGGGTGATCGAATCGACCATCGTATCGGGGAAGCGCACCTCGCCCTCGATCCAGCCGGCCAGCTCGGGATCGAGCCGGCGGGCGAAGGCAGCGACCGCTGCGCCGAGCTTCTTTCCGTTCGCAACCATGTTGTCGCAGCAGATCGGAGTGAACGGCGCGAGGCCGGCGGCGCGTCGATCGGCCAGGCCGAGCGCCAGCCAGCCGACGATGCTCACCGGGTCGCCGGGCAAAGCGAGATCGCGGACGATGTCGGGATGGTCGAAATCGAGGCTTCCGTCGCCGCCCAGGCAATAGCCCTTCTCGGTGACAGTGCTCGACACGATGCGGACCGCCGGGTCTGCAAGGCGTGCGCGCACCTCGCCGCTCGAACCCGGGCCGTAGAACGCATTATGCGCTCCGATCGTCCGGAAGCTGGTTTCCGAATCGAGAATCGCCAGGGTGTAGAGCCCGTCCTGGCGCGCGAGTGCGTCCACGGTCTCGGGAGAGCGCAGCGACACCGCGGCGATGCCCCAGCGCGGGTCATCGGCGAGCAGACGGTCGACATAGTCGGCCTGATGGGCGCGATGGAAAGCGCCGGGACCGAAATGGAGGATTCCGGTGGCGACCCGGTTGCGGTCGTATCCGGTCTGCGGCAAGGTAGAAAAGGGAGCGCTCACAAAGCCTCCATAACGCATTAGCCGGGCCTGCCACCACCATGGTGGCAGGCCCCCGCGACCGCTGTTATGGGCATGCGAACATTTTCGACAGTGCAAACATTTTTAGATGAGGCGATGACCAGGCCACTCAAGCTCAACCCGGACAGGCTCTTCCCTGCCGACCCGACGATCCGCTCGATCGCCCGCTCGCTTTACGAGACGGTGGCCGACCTGCCGATCATCAGCCCGCACGGCCACACCGATCCGTCCTGGTTCGCCACCGACGACGCGTGGACCAACGCGACCGAGCTGCTGCTCGCCCCGGATCATTATCTCTACCGGATGCTCTACAGCCAGGGGATAAGGCTGGAGCGGCTCGGCGTGCCCAACCGCAAAGGCGAATCCAGCACGGATCCGCGCGAGGCCTGGCGCCTGTTCGCGGCCAATTACTTTCTTTTCAGGGGGACTCCGTCGCGGCTCTGGCTCGATCATGTCTTCGCGACCGTGTTCGGGATCGACGTCGCGCTCGAAGCGGCGACTGCGGATCTCTATTACGACACGATCCTGGCCTCGCTGGCGACCGCGGCCTTCCGTCCGCGCGCCCTGTTCGACCGCTTCCGGA
>JAQGLD010000570.1 GCA_028293055.1 Alphaproteobacteria bacterium | reverse complement strand
GCGCTCGAGCTCGCCATGCCGGTGGCCGAGATCGTCACTGCCTATGGCGCGAGGCCGGAAGGCTCGGTGTCGAAGCTTTCGACCTATCGCGACGGCTGGCGGATCATGCGCACCATCCTTCATCTCTTCCGGATCGAGCGGCCGGTTTTGTTCTACGGCTCGTTCGGAGTGCTGCTCGCGGCGCTCGGATTCGTCCTCGCGATCCCGCTCGCCATCACCTACGCGAAGACCGGGCTGGTGCCGCGCTTCCCGACCGCGATCCTGATCACCGGGCTGATGATCACCGCCTTCATGAGCTTCATGTGCGGGCTGATCCTCGACACGGTGGTCCGTGGCCGCCGGGAGGTACGCCGGCTCGCCTATCTGAGCTTCCCCGCGCCCGGCAATTGAGGCCGGTCGCCCGGCCCTGAAGGGGAGGGCGCGCGTTCGCCACCTTCAGGGCTTGAACCTGCGCTCCAATGTCCCGATGTTGGCATCCTCAATTCAAGCGCACAGAAAGCTCCGGCCGACATGGACCATCAAGACATCGTCAATTCGCTCGTCCCCATCGTCATCGAGCAGTCGAATCGCGGGGAGCGCAGCTTCGACATCTATTCCAGGCTGCTGCGCGAGCGGATCATCTTCGTCACCGGCGGCGTCGAGGATCATATGGCGACGCTGATCACCGCCCAATTGCTCTATCTGGAGTCGGAGAATCCGAAGAAGGATATCTTCATGTACATCAACTCGCCGGGCGGAGTCGTTACCGCGGGCATGGCGATCCACGACACCATGCAGTACATCCGTCCGCGCGTCGGCACCGTCTGCATCGGCCAGGCCGCCTCGATGGGCGCCTTCCTGCTCTGCGCGGGCGAGCCGGGGATGCGGGTCGCGCTGACCAATGCGCGGATCATGATCCACCAGCCTTCCGGCGGCGCACAGGGCATGGCCTCCGACATCGAGATCCAGGCCAAGGAAATTCTGCGCATCCGGCACCGGATGAACGAGCTGATGGCTAAATATACCGGCCAGCCGGTCGAGGAGATCGAGAAAGCCGTCGAGCGCGATCGCTTCTTCGGGGCGGTCGAGGCCAAGGATTTCGGCCTCGTCGACGAAGTTTTCTCGAAGCGGCCCAATCCCGGCGAAGAGGATTCGACCCATCAGGCGGCCGCGGCCTGACCCTTTTCCAGGCGACTGACGCCAAGGGGCGGGGACAAAAGGGGTATTCCCGTCCGGTCGGCCGGTCTACAGCGCCCTGCGAGGCGTGTGTGAAACCGGACGAGGGATTAATCATTTGCCATTGTGATCGTGCGATAGTGCGGTTTAACATGGCCCCGAGGCAGAGGGTGCCCATCGGCGCCCCAACAGGACGATTATGACGAAGCTTAGCGGCAGCGACTCCAAGAGCACACTTTACTGCTCCTTTTGCGGTAAGTCGCAGCACGAGGTGAGGAAGCTCATCGCCGGGCCGACCGTGTTCATCTGCGACGAATGCGTCGAATTGTGCAACGACATCATCCGCGAGGAGACCAAATCCTCGCTGGTCAAGACTCGCGACGGCGTTCCGACGCCGCTCGAGATCTGCAAGGTGCTCGACGATTACGTGATCGGCCAGAGCCACGCCAAGCGGGTGCTCTCGGTCGCGGTCCATAATCACTACAAGCGGCTCGCTCACGGCGCCAAGGGCTCCGACGTCGAGCTCGCCAAGTCGAACATCCTGCTGGTCGGACCGACCGGCTGCGGCAAGACGCTGCTCGCCCAGACGCTGGCTCGGATCCTCGACGTTCCCTTCACCATGGCCGACGCGACCACCCTGACCGAGGCTGGCTATGTCGGCGAGGATGTCGAGAACATCATCCTGAAATTGCTCCAGGCCTCCGACTACAATGTCGAGCGGGCGCAGCGCGGAATCGTCTATATCGACGAGATCGACAAGATCAGCCGCAAGTCTGACAATCCCTCGATCACCCGGGATGTCTCCGGCGAGGGCGTCCAGCAGGCGCTGCTCAAGCTGATGGAGGGCACGACCGCATCGGTTCCGCCGCAGGGCGGCCGCAAGCATCCCCAGCAGGAATTCCTCCAGGTCGATACGACCAACATCCTCTTCATCTGCGGCGGCGCCTTCGCCGGCCTGGAGAAGATCATCGGAGACCGGCTCCAGGGCAAATCGATCGGCTTCGGCGCCTTCGTCGCTGCGCCCGAGGAGCGCCGCACCGGCGAGGTGCTTCGCTCGACCGAACCTGAGGATCTCCTCAAGTTCGGCCTGATCCCGGAATTCGTCGGCCGCCTGCCGGTGATCGCGACGCTCGAGGATCTCGACGAGATCGCGCTGGTGCGGATCCTCAAGGAGCCGAAGAACGCGCTGATCAAGCAATATGCCAAGCTGTTCGACATGGAAGATGTGAAGCTCGGCTTCAACGAGGAGGCGCTGGTCGCAGTCGCCAAGAAGGCGATCGACCGCAAGACGGGCGCTCGCGGCCTGCGTTCGATCCTCGAGAATATCCTGCTCGATACGATGTTCGACCTGCCCTCGATGGACGGAGTCGACGAGGTGATGATCGACAAGGATGTCGTCGAGGGCCGCAAGGAGCCGGTCCGCATCTACACCAAGAAGGCCGCCGAGGACGCGGCCTAGGATCGTCATGTGCCCCGGCTAGGGCCGGGGCCCGGCCGTCCGGTGATCAAGGCGCTTATCCGATAGAAGACTGGCGACTCATGCGTGACCGCTTCGCGCTTTGCGAGGCCGCGTCAGATTGCGGCTGTGAGAATCCTGTCGAACGTCGCAGCCTCGATTGTTGTCGCGCGTCGACACGGTGAAGCTCTGGCCGTTGCCGAGCAGGTCGATCGTCTTTCCTGCGGCCAGGAAATGCAGATTTCAGCGTGGATTGATGCTTTCGTGCCGTACCCCATATAAGAGGAGTCTACGCGGCACCGTGTCGCGAGTGGA
>JAQGLD010000643.1 GCA_028293055.1 Alphaproteobacteria bacterium | reverse complement strand
GGTCGACGAGGCGCTGGAGGTCGGCCGCGAGATCGTGCTCACCATGGAGAGGTTCCGGCCGCTGCAGGCGGTCGTGCGCTGGTGTCAGGATGGATTTGCGGGAATAGAATTTCGCGAGTTCCTCCCGTTCAACGAGCTAATCGGCTGGCTTCGCGCCGAGCGCGACCGCAGCCACTGAGGCTTCACCGCAGGCGGGCGGATGAACCAGACTGGCCAATAGCGCGCCTGTGTCTTCACCGATTGGGTTAGCAATCACGTTCGACTCGGCCTCTGGGCAACTTCCGATGTCCGGCCCCCTCTACCACGCGCCCGACGCTGGCGCAGGCTGCGTCCCGCTGCAGCGATCGAGCACGGCTTGCGGACCGGGGCCATGCGTGGGAGGGAGACCGAGCGACGACTCCGCGCCGGTATGACGAGGGACCCATGGCGACCATTCGATACGACATCGTCATCGTTGGTGCCGGCCATGGCGGCGCCCAAGCGGCGATCGCGCTCAGGCAAAAGGGCTTTTCCGGTTCGATCGCGATGATCGGCGCCGAGCCCGAACTGCCTTACGAGCGCCCGCCACTGTCCAAGGAATATCTTGCCGGCGAAAAGGATTTCGAGCGGCTGCTGATTCGTCCCCCGGCCTTCTGGGAGCAGCGCGAGATCGAGATGATCCTCGGCCACCGCGTGGTCGCGGTCGACCCGGAGATCAAGGTCGTGCTCCTCTCCGGCGGCGAGCAGGTCGGCTATGGCAGCCTGATCTGGGCCACCGGAGGCGCAGCGCGGCGCCTGAGCTGCGCCGGCGGCGATCTCGAGGGCGTGCACAGCGTCCGCTCTCGCGCCGATGTCGATGCGATGCTGGCCGAGCTTCCCCTCGTCCAAAAGGTGGTGGTGATCGGCGGGGGCTATATCGGGCTCGAGGCGGCGGCCGTGCTCACCAAGCTCGGCCGCGAGGTGGTCCTGCTCGAGATGCTCGATCGGGTTCTCGCCCGGGTCGCGGGAGAGCCGATCTCGCGCTTCTACGAGACCGAGCATGTCGCGCACGGGGTCGACATCCAGACCGGAGTCGCGGTCGATTCGATCCTGGGCGAGCATGGCAAGGCGAGCGGCGTGGTGCTGGCGAGCGGCGAGCGCATCCCGGCCGAGATGGTGATCGTCGGAATCGGCATCGTCAGCGCGGTCGAGCCCCTGCTCGCCGCCGGGGCCGAGGGAAGCAACGGAGTCGATGTCGATTCGTCCTGCCGAACCTCCCTGGCCGACATCTATGCGATCGGCGACTGCGCGGCGCACGAGAACCGATTCGCCGGCGGCGCCCGGATCCGGCTCGAATCGGTCCAGAACGCCAACGACCAGGCGACGGCCGCCGTGAAGGCGATCCTCGGCGCGCCCGAGCCTTATGATTCGGTGCCCTGGTTCTGGTCGAACCAATATGACCTCAAGCTGCAGACCGTCGGCCTGTCCATCGGCCATGACGATCTCGTCGTGCGCGGCGACCCGGCGCAGCGCAGCTTCTCGGTGGTCTATCTCAAGAACGGCCGGGTGATCGCGCTCGACTGCGTCAACATGGTCAGGGACTATGTTCAGGGCCGCCAGCTCGTCCTCTCCGGTGCGGCCCCCGATCCGGCCCGGCTGGCGGACTCCGGAGTGGCCTTGAAGGAGCTGGCCGGCTGATCCTCGCGTCGACTGCGCGGACGGGCTTGCCCGCCGGAGCCAGGTTCGCCTATGGGGGCCCACCTGGCGCAGGCGGGTATAGCTCAATGGTAGAGCACTAGCCTTCCAAGCTTGTGATGCGGGTTCGATCCCCGCTACCCGCTCCAGCCGCATTTTTCGAATCCACGTCGCTAGACTCCGGGCGGCTAAGTTCACGACGTGCACGGTCCCATGGCGAACCGTAGCCCTTCCGGAACGCGACGGCAGGCGATGAGCCAGGCGGAGGGGCGCGAGAGACGCGATTCGTCCAGAGCAAAGTCCCGATTCATCAGCGGCCGCATAGCCCATATTGGAAATTAAATACACAGGCGGTGCTCGGCAATCGGCCTCAGACTGTGGACAAAAGAAAGCCCGGCCGGCGACGAGGCTCTCCGCGGGCTTCGGGCTTATTGCTTATCGGCCATTCGGCCGGGTGGCGACGAACGTGATGCCGATTGGGACCGTCCCTTATTCGGCCGTCGTCGGGTCGATCGTCGCGCGGACTTCGGAAATGCTGTTCGCCGGGAAACCGGCGGTCTCGGCATGCTGACGGATCAGCTCAGCGCTGGGCGCGCGGTAGATGCAGTAAATCTTGTGGTCGGTGACATAGGAATGGACCCACTGGATGTCGGGTCCAAGCTGGCGGAGCACCGAGCAGGAGCCCTGCGAGGCACCTTTGAGCTCATCGGCGCTGAGCCGTCCCGCGCCAGGCATTTCGCGTTCGATCACGAACTGAGGCATGTCCTTCTCCTCCAATCCCCAGGCATCCTGACGGTCCGGACAATCCGAGTCCAGCCCCCTGCACCAGCCTGGCGCGGCCTCGCACCCGCCTCGCCTTGACCGGAGCGCCGGCCGGGTCGACGGAGCATTGATCGCCGGCCCGAGCCGTGCGAGCTTCCAGAAACCCGGATTTCGGCGCGCGCTGCGATCTCCTCGCGGCTACGGTCTCGGATTGGCGGCCATGCGCGGACGTCGCGAGGCGGGGCCAAGAGCCGAGGCGCTCGAGCAGAGAAAGCGACTGTCCATGCTTCGTTATGGCCTCGTCCTGACATTGGCGCTCGCAGCTGCGATCTGTGCCGACGGCCCCGGCGCGGCGGCCGAGCCGCCCCGGATCGGCAAGCCGAGGCCAGCTCCGCCCTCGACCACGCCGATGCCGCCGCTCCCGCCTGCGATCATCGACGATACGCTGGCGGTGGGAGGCACGGATGTCGACGCCCGCAAGATCGAGAGCCGGCTGAGCGTCGAAGTGCGGATCAATGGCCGCGGCCCCTATCATTTCGTCGTCGACAGCGGGGCCGACACTTCGGTGGTCGGGCTGCGCATTGCCCGCGACCTGCAATTGCCGCTCGGCACCCCCGCCGTCCTCAACAACATGACCGATCGGAGTATCGTCGACCGGGTCAAGGTCGACGAGCTCATTCTCGGCCCGACGATCGTCAGGGACCTCGAGCTGCCGGCGTTGCGCGAGCAGGACCTCGGCGGCGCAGGTATGATCGGTATCGACGCGCTCGTCCGCCAGCGCCTTATGATGGATTTCGAGCAGCGCCTGATCAAGGTCGAGGATGCGTCGAAACCGGCCAAGTCCGTCCCCGGCGAGATCGTGGTCACCGCCAGGCTCAAGCGCGGCCAGTTGATCCTGACCCAGGTCAAGGCATCCGGCCTCTCGCTCGACGCGGTCATCGACACCGGATCGCAGATCACGATCGGCAATTTCGCGCTTCGCGACAAGCTGGTTCGCCGCAAGTTCGGCAAGATCCAGACCGTCACTGCGATCGGCGTGACCGGAAGCAGCGTCGATCTGCAGATCGCGCGGATTGCCGAACTTCGGGTCGGTTCGGTGATCCTGCGCAACGTGCCGATGGCCTTCGCCGACGTGCCGCCGTTCAAGGTGTTCGGTCTTGCCGACCGCCCGGCCTTGCTGCTCGGCTCCGACCTGCTGGAAACCTTCCGGCGGGTCTCGCTCGATTTCCGCGCCCGCAAGGTTCGGTTCCAGCTGCGGCGCTGCACGCCGCAGTCCGTCGTGGTCAATTCGTTCGAATCCTCGTCGATGACCCGCTTGTCGTCGTCCGGCGGCACGGATGTCTGCGGCCGATAACAGGTATGCCGGCCGCAACGGGCTCGTTTCATGGCGGCAGAGTGTCGCAACTTTGCCTCGACAAGTCTTTCCCACGGGCTCAAAGTCTTGTTGCCCGGCACGAGAAACTTTCGAGGAGAGCGAAGATGCCATCCAACTATGCTCGTCTGAATAGTCTTGCCACCGCCACCCTGTTTGTTTCGAGCTGCATCGGGATCGTGGGAACGGCTGCGGCCGCGAAGCCGGCGCCGCCCATCCTGATGGTCGGGGGCTATAGCAGCGCGCCGGTGACAGATCCGGGCGTGATCGCAGCCGCGAAATTCGGAGTCGCGCATCTTCGCCGTCCTGGAGCGCGGCTCGCCCGCGTTGACGATGCGGAGCGCCAGGTCGTGGCGGGCACCAATTACCGAATGCGGGTCACCCTGACCGACCGCACGCGGTGGGGCTTCCAGGTTTTCCGGCCGCTGCGTGGGCCGATGGTCTCTGGCGGCGCGGAGCTCCTCCCGTCCGCGTCGCGCCGACACTAGGTCGCGCGGGGACTAGCCGAAGGGCGGCTTGCCAGCTGAAACGTCGGGCTCGCCGGTGCGGTAAATGCTGTCTGCCTTCGACATCGATCAGCAGGCCATTCTGTGCCGGACGACGACGAAGCGCCAGAGGCACTTCGCTCAGGGTCATGGTGGAGAGGGCTGGATTCGAACCAGCGTACGGGAAACCCGGGCAGATTTACAGTCTGCTGCCTTTAACCACTCGGCCACCTCTCCAAAGGCGCCTGCGCGACAGGAAGGGCGGCTCAATGGCGAA
>JAQGLD010000503.1 GCA_028293055.1 Alphaproteobacteria bacterium | reverse complement strand
CCCCCGACCGCGAACTGGTAGGTGTTGGTCTTGTTGTACGTGCCGCCCTGGAAGCCGTCCGGCCGGAACGGATTCACTATCGTGCCGCTCTGGATCAGGTTGGAATTGGGGTAGAAGACGATGTTGTTATATTGCGCGCCGCCCCACAGCGGCACGGTCATCTCGCGGTCCGAAATCTTGTTGCGGAAGCCCTGCCACAGCCCCTCGGCGTAGAATTCCAGACCCGGCATCGGGCGCCACTGCAGCGCGCCGTTGATCGAAGGTCGGCTGCGTTCGGCGGTCCCATAGTCGATCCGCATGATATCGGGATAGCGGCCGCCATTGGGGCCGCCAGCGACGAAGTCGGTATTGGACCGGGTCGAGTCCAGATAGGTGAGACGGGTGAACGAGAAGTCGATCAGCGCGCCGATCTCCCCGCCGCCCACGTTCCAGCGGTCGCTGATCAGCAGATTGCCGTTCGGGTCCTTCTTGCCGGATTGCCTTTCATATTGGCCCCAGATCGAGCCGGCGATCTCGAGCCCCTTGAAGTCGAAGGGACGGTGAGAGCGAACGTTGACGAGCCCGGCGATGCCCGGTTCGATCAGGTCCGCAGTCGAAGTCTTGAACACTTCGATGGCGCCTATCGAGCCCGAAGGAAAATCCTGTAGAGCGACGCGGCGGGTCTCCGCGGTGAAGATCTCCCGGCCGTTATAGGTGGTCTCTACATCGGGAAGGCCGCGCACCAGCACCCTTCCGGCCTCGCCGCCGCTGCGCTCCACCTGGACTCCGGGAATGCGCGCCGCCGTGTCGGAGATTGCGACGTCGGGAAGCTTGCCGATATCTTCGGCCACGATCGCATCGACGATCTGCGCCGAATTGCGCTTGAGCGCCTGCGACGACTGCAGGCTCTGCCTGAGGCCGGTGACGACGATGTCCTCGCCGCCCCCGCCGCCGGCGTCGGTTGAATCGATCGGAGTCGCGGTTTCGCTGCTTGGCTGGGCCGGATTGGTCTGTGCCTGAGGCGTCGCCTCGGTCGACGTCGTCTGCGCCAGCGCGGGCGAAGAGGCGAAAGCGAGGATCGCCAGGGACGAAGAACACAGAGTGATGGTCTTGACGCGCATGGCAGTGCCTCCCCAGAGCGAACAGCGGTCGGGTCCTCTTTCGGGGCCCGCTCTTCGCGCCAATAATCCAACCATCGCGGCGACGACAACCCATTTATACGATTTATCATAAGTGTGGCCCGCAGGCCGCAATCGGGTGCGGAAACGGGTCATTGCGAGTGCCTCCCCCGCACGGCTATCGCTCGCCTGTCGGCAAGAAGGGGGAGGCGAGTGGAGGACAGGCGGCGCAAGGTCGTGATCGTCGGCGGGGGAACGGCGGGCTGGATGGCGGCCGCGGCCCTGGTCCGTCTGCTGCCCAATGCGTGCAGCGTGCGCCTAGTCGAGTCCGCGGAGATCGGAATCGTCGGGGTCGGCGAAGCCACCCTCCCCCATTTACGCGCCTTCGTTCAGACGCTCGGCATCGACGAAGCCGATTTCATGAAGACCACCCACGCCACGTTCAAGCTCGGCATCGACTTTCGCGACTTCGGCAGGATCGGCGATTCCTACGTCCATCCGTTCGGCGACTTTGCCCGCCCGGTCGCGAACGTGCCTTTCTACCATTATTGGCTGCGAATGCGCGCGGAGGGCCGGCGCGATTCGATCTTCGACTATTCGGTGGCCAATGCGATGGGGGCAGCCAATCGCTTCGCGCCGCCATCCACCGACCGCGGCTCACTGATGTCGACGATCAGCTACGCCTATCAGTTCGACGCGACCTTGTTCGCGCCCTATTTGCGGACCTATTCGGAAGCGCGCGGCGCGGTCCGCACCGAAGGCAGGATCGTCTCGGTCGAGCAGCATCCGGAGAGCGGCGACGTTGCGTCAGTGACGCTGGAAAATGGCGAGCGGATCGAAGGCGACCTGTTTATCGACTGCTCGGGATTCCGAAGCCTGCTGCTCGGCGGGACGCTAAGCGAGGGATGGGAGGATTGGTCGGATTGGCTGCTCTGCGACCGGGCCTGCGCCCTGCCCTGCACTCCGCCGCCCGGGCCGATCGAACCCTACACCCGAGTGACTGCGATGAGCGCCGGCTGGCGCTGGCGGATCCCGCTCCAGCACCGGGTCGGCAACGGCTATGTCTATTCGAGCGCGCATCTCAGCGACGAAGATGCCGCCGACGCGATCGGGGCTGCGATCGAAGGCACAGCGATGGCCGATCCGCGCATCCTCAAGTTCCGCGCCGGCCGCCGGCGGCGCAGCTGGTCGCACAATGTCGTTGCGATCGGCCTCGCGTCCGGCTTCCTCGAACCGCTGGAATCGACCAGCATCTACCTCGTCCAGGCGGCGATCACCCAATTGGTCGAGCTGTTCCCGCACGGTCCCATCGAGCCGGCCGACCGCGACGAGTTCAACCGGCTGGTCGACCTCGAATATGACCGGATCCGCGATTTCCTGATTCTCCATTATCATGCGACCAGCCGCGACGATTCGGACTTCTGGAACCATGTCCGGACGATGCGGGTGCCCGACAGCCTGCACGAGAAGATCGAATTGTTCCGCACCGAGGCGAGGGTCGCGCGCTACAGCGAAGGCCTGTTCCTCGAGCCGAGCTGGGTGGCGGTCTATGTGGGCCAAGGCATAATACCCTCGGTCTGGGATCAGAGGGCCGACGCTCCGGACAGTCTGAGCGTCAGCCAGGCGATGGACCAGCTGCGCGGCCAGATCGGTCAGGTCGTCGCCGGCCTGCCCGATCACAAGGCCTTCATCGCACAGCGCAACGCGTCAATCCCGGAACCGGTGCGATGAGCAGGCCCGGTTCGATTCGCTCGGTCCTCGTTGTCGGCACCGGGATCGTCGGACTTTCCGCAGCGCTCGCCTTCGCGCGAGCGCTGCGGAGGATAGGCGTCAACCTGCTCGAGCTGCCGGCAGATCGGGCCGCGCTCGCCGACCGGCTGCCGGGCACCCTGCCCTCGATCCATCGATTCCACGAGCGCATCGGTATCGACGAGCTGGAGCTCGTGAGGTCCGGCGCAGCGACCCATATCATCGGCACGCGGTTCGAGAATTGGGCCGAGGACTGGTACCATGCCCACGGCAATTTCGGGCTTCCCGGAACCGCAGCGCCATTCCACTGGATCTGGCTGCGCGCGCGGCAGGCGCGCAAGGCCCTGCCGCTCCACTTTTATTCGCCCGCCGCAGCGCTCGCGGCGTCTGGCAAATTCGTCCATCCCGATCCCGATCCCGATTCGCCGCTCCATGCCTTCGATTACGGCCTTCGGATCGATCCGCCTCGCTATCGCGATCTGCTCGCGGCTCATGCAGATCGGCACCGGATCGGCCGCGCGCGTGGCGAGCTCGGCGGCTTCGAGCGGCGGGCGGACGGCGGCATTGCGGCGCTTCGGCTCAAAGACGGGCGGCGGATCGAAGCCGATCTCTTCATCGATGCGTCCGGGCCAGCCGCCCCTCTGCTCTCGATGCTGGAGGACGATTTCGAGGATTGGAGCGAGAGCCTGCCCTGCGACCGGCTGCTGCTTCGCGAGAGCGGCGGCGGCGAGCCTTCGCCGACCGACACGGTGACGGCAATGCCGTGGGGTTGGCGCTGGCAGTCGCCATCCCCGACCCGGCGAATCGACGGATTCGCGTTCACCTGCGCAATCTCGGGCGAAAAGGAACCACGCGCGGCTGCCGGGCCCGACGCCGAACTGGTGAGCCTGAAGCCGGGCCGGAGGCCGCAGCCGTGGCTGCGCAATGTGCTTGCGATCGGCGACGGAGCGATCGCGGCCGATCCCCTCTGCTCGACTCCGCTCCACCTCGCCCACAATGCGATCCTGCGAGCGCTCGATCTGCTCCCCGATCGCGACTGCCACAGGCTGGCGCTGCGCGAATATATCCGGCTCACCGAGGTCGAGACCCGGCGGGTCCGGGACTTTATCGCCTTGTACTACCTCGCCTCGCCGCGACGCTACGGACCCTATTGGAAGGCCATGACGAAGCGGATGCTGCCGGACAGCCTCGCACACACGCTCGACCAATGGCGCAGCCGCGGCCGCCTGCCCTTCTACGAGGAGGAAAGCTTCACTCGCGAGAGCTGGCTCGCGGTTCTGCTGGGGATGGGCCTGGTCCCGAAGGCGATCGACTATCGCGCGGAGGCGCTGGATGCAGGGCAATGCGTCGAGGCGCTGCAGCAGAGTGCGAGAGTGATCGCGGCATTGCCCGCGCAGCTGCCGACTTATCCCGATTATCTGCGCCGGATGTTGGGGCGGTAGAATCAGAAATCCTCCCCTCGATTTAGAGGGGAGGGGGACCGCACGCAGTGCCGTGGAGGGGCGCGAGCGGAGCGAGCTTCACCTAGCGTCGGTCGAAAACAAGCGCTTCGCGCGCCCCGGCACACCCCGCTTCGCGGGCGGTCCCCCTCCCCTGCAAAAGCAGGGGAGGAATTTGCTACGGCAAGACCACCGCGTTGTTGAGCTTCGTTATCTCGGCGATATCGCCCGCAGGGGCTACCACCACCCTCGCCCCCGCCGCGCGGAAGCCGGCGGGGAGCGACAGCCGCACCGTCGCGAGCTTCGGCTGGAGATCGAGCGGGGGCGGCAGCGACGGCAGCGGCGCGCTGCCGATCAGGCGGCCCTGCTGGTCCTCGACCCGGACGACCGCCGCGGGGGTCGCAGCCGCGCCGAGGCTGTGGACCACCACCTGCATCTGGCGTCCCTTCAGCGTGACATCATCCGCGCCGATCCCGAGGTCCGGCCGTTGCTCCACCTTCAGCCCCGGCTGCGCCAGAGCGAGCTCGATCACCGTCGTCCGATGCGGCGTGAAATCCACGTCGACCGATGCGCTCCGCTCGAACGCGACCGTGCGCGTCGTCAGCGGCGCGTCGGCCTTGTCGTCGCCGTCGGAATCGATCCCGGAGGTGATCCGCCATTGCCCGGCGGACACATCCCACCCGGTCATCCGCGCGTGCTGCGGCCGGTCGCCGATATTGTAGGCGATGATCCTGACATGGTCGGGAGTGGCCCCGGGGACGAGGATCGCGACCTGCTCGGCGCCGTCCGGGTCGTCGAACCGCCAGCTCACGGCATTGCCGGGCCAGGTCTGGTTGCGGCGCAGGGCGATTCCGCCGAGCCGCTCGCGCTGCAATATCTCGTTCGGCTGCTCGACCCGGTCCGACCACCAATGGCCCTCGGTGACCATGTACATCGCCTGCGACTTGGACTGGATCGCGGCCGCGTGGAGCCGCTCTAGCCACGATTTGTCGCCGCTCGCCTGCCAGGCCGAATATTGCTCGAACGCCCCCGACGGTGTGGCGGCGAGAGCCTTCCCCCAATCCTTCTCCCGCCCCAGCATGGCGACCGCATTATCGTTGATTTCGGCCAGCACGCCGGTCCCGGAATCCGCG
>JAQGLD010000636.1 GCA_028293055.1 Alphaproteobacteria bacterium | reverse complement strand
GGCTCTGTGCCGGCAGTCACTGCACCATCGGGCATGCCGACCGTCTGCGAGCGCTTGGAGCGCACCGCATTGCGATGAGCTTCGACGAAGTGGCGTCACTGATCGCCTGAGCCGCCTACTCCACGTCCGTCATCCCGGCGAAGGCCGAGGTGACGGGCTCGCCCTACAGATCGTGTCCGCTGCGCAGCCGCTTCGTATCCAGATAATCCGCGTTGTGCGGGTTGGCGCCGGCCTTGAGCGGCACCTGCTCGACGACTTTCACCCCCGCGGCCTCCAGGCCGGCCACCTTGCGCGGATTGTTGGTCAGCAGCCGGACCGTGTCCTGGCCGAGCAACGCGAGCATCGCCGCGGCGACACCGAAATCGCGTTCATCGTCGCCGAAGCCGAGCCGAAAATTGGCATCGACCGTGTCGAAGCCCTGGTCCTGCAAGGCATAGGCGCGCAGCTTGTTGACCAGGCCGATCCCGCGGCCCTCCTGGCGGAGGTAGAGGAGGATTCCCCAGCCCGCTTCGGCGATCGCAGCCATCGCGCCGTGGAGCTGCGGCCCGCAATCGCATTTGAGCGACCCGAGCGCATCTCCGGTCAGGCATTCGCTGTGCAGCCGCACCAAAGGCGCCTGCCCGTTGGGCGCTCCGATCAGGAGCGCGACATGCTCTGCGGAATCCTCGGTCGACCGGAAGGCGACGATCTCACTTTGCCCGGAGGCTTCGGTCGGCAGCCTGGCGCGCGAGGCGATGGCGAGCGACGGCGAACGATCGAGCGAATCCACGTCGGTCGCAGCGATCGACACCGCATCCTCACCCGCCTCGCCTCCGACGAACAAAGCGGGGAGCAGTCCGGCGCGCCGGGCGAGCACGATCGCAGCGACTCCCGAGCGCTCATTCTCCGGCGCCAGTGTGCGGAACGGCCCCTTGAGCGGGGCCTGCAGGTCGAGCGCCGGATCCGCGATCGCAACCGCCTCGGCGAGACCGATCCAGCTGGTCCGGGCGATCCGCACCGGCCCGGTCGGCACCGCGTCGCGCTGATTGGCGAGCTTGAGCGTGATTGCGCGGTGGCCCGAGATCAGCAGATCGGCCGGCGCCGGCGAATCGAAGGCGTCGAGACCGCGATCGTCGGCTGTCTCCACCGCGAGATAGGCGATCCCGTCGATCGCGACCGGCCAGCCGCGGCGAAGCGCATCGATGGCGCGCGCTACGTCGCGCCCGCCGCTCAAATGGAAAACTCGGTAACCAGCGGCACGTGATCGGACGGCCGCGTCCAGCTTCGCACCGGCTCGTGGACATGGTGGCCGACGGCGAGCCTGGCGACGTCGGGCGAGGCCCACATATGGTCGAGCCGGCGACCGCGGTCGTTCTTGGTGAAGTCCGGCGAGCGGTAGCTCCACCAGGTGTGGAGGCGTTTCGGCGCCGGGTGGAAATGGCGGCCGAGATCCACCCAGTCATTGCTTCGCTGCAGTCGATTCAGCGCTTCGACCTCGATCGGAGTGTGGCTGACGACGTTGAGCAATTGCTTGTGGCTCCACACGTCGCATTCGAGCGGTGCTACGTTGAAGTCGCCGACCACGATCGTCGGGCAGCCGCATCGCTCGGACCATCGGGTCATTCGCTCGAGGAAGTCGAGCTTCTGGCCGAACTTGGGATTGAGCTCCCGGTCGGGAATGTCGCCCCCCGCGGGGACATAGACATTTTCGAGCCGGATTCCGCTGTCCAGCCGGACTCCGACATGGCGCGCCTCGCCATTGGCCTGCCAGTCGTGGCGCAGATCCTCGTGGATCGGCACCCGGCTGAGGATGGCGACGCCATGGTGCATCTGCTGGCCGCAGATGATCTGGTGGGTGTAGCCGAGCCGGCGAAACAAGCCGCCTGGAAATTCCTCGTCACGGACCTTGGTCTCCTGGAGACAGAGGATGTCGGGCGATTCCTGGGTCAGGAATTGCTCGACGATCTCGGTTCGGGCGCGGACGGAATTGATGTTCCAGGAGGCGATCTTGAGCGATGAGGACATAGCGGCCGTCTAGCGAGAGGGCGAAGGGCTGTCGATGTTGGGCGAGACCCGAAACGCAAAGGCCCCCGCTCCGGGGGCGTGGAGCGGGGGCCACCTAGCGTTAGCTACGCGAGGTCAATTACGGAGCTGCCAGTCGGGCAACAGGGGGAAAACCCGAACGGATGAACCGCAATTGCAGTCTTTCCACTAGCGCCGATTTCCTGTCGGCAGGATGAATGGCGGCCGCAAAGTTGCGTCCGGTCAGCCCTTCGGACCGCTTCGCCGCGGATCGGTCCAGCGAAACTCGGCGTCGGCGACCGCCACGTTGAATCGCTGGTTCGAAAGTCGGATCGTGGTCCGGTTGTTCTGCGAATCGAGCATCGTCCAGCCCTGAAGCATCAGCCCGCCCGGCCCACTGCCGCCCTTCGCGAAGGTGAGCGTGATCGTGCCATATTCGGGACGCTTGGGGTCTCGCGCCTGGAGCACCAGCCCCTGCCCATTGTCCTGAATCACCCGGGCGATCCGACTCAAATCCTTGTCAGGATCGAGCAGGACGGCGAGCGGGGAGTTGCCGATCGGCCAGCGCTGCACCTGGCGCACCTGATAGTCGATCACGTTGATCGCCTTGCCGTCGCCGACGATGAGCAGCGGCACGCCCTTCTGATACTGGAAGCGAATCTTGCCGGGACGCTTGAGCGTGATCGTGCCGTTGAGCACCTGGCCGCGCCGGTCGGTCTGCGAGAAATTCGCCACCATCGTCTCGACACTGCGCAAATGACTGGTCACCTGGGCGAGGCTCGATTGCGGCTGCGCGACCACCGCCGTCGGCGCTGCCAGCATCGCGGCGAGTGGCATGGCGAAGGCGAGCATCTTCAGGCGCGGCATTGGGGAATTCTCCTGTAGGATGACGCAGCCAATGGTGCGCCCCGCTTGAATGCCGACTGAACCCGCCGGTTCCTGGCCGCGTCCGCCGACGACGAGCGAAACCTCAGATCGGGCGGCCCTCGGTGTCGACCAGCACTTCCCTCCGGCCGACATGATCGGGGGCGCTGACCACGCCGTCCTTCTCCATTCGCTCGATCAGCCGCGCGGCATTGTTGTAGCCGACTCTAAGCTGACGCTGGAGATAGGAGGTCGAGGCCTTCTGGGCCTCGGCGACGGTCTGCACCGCCTTGCGGTAGAGCTGGGTCTCGGCGTCGTCGTCGCCGGTCGGCTGCCCCTCGAACATGTAGCCGCCGTCCTCGGGCTCCTCGGTGACCGCATGAATGTAGTCGGGCCGGCCCTGGCCGCGCCAATGGTCGGCGACGGCGCGAACCTCCTCGTCCGACACGAACGGGCCGTGGACACGCGCGATCTGCTTGCCGCCGGGCATGTAGAGCATGTCACCCTTGCCGAGGAGCTGCTCGGCGCCCTGCTCGCCGAGGATCGTCCGCGAATCGATCTTCGAGGTGACCGCGAAGCTGATCCGCGTCGGCAGGTTCGCCTTGATCACGCCGGTGATCACGTCGACCGAGGGCCGCTGCGTCGCCATGATCAGGTGGATGCCGGCGGCGCGTGCCTTCTGGGCAAGCCGCTGGATCAGGAACTCCACCTCCTTGCCGGCGGTCATCATCAGGTCGGCGAGCTCGTCTACCACCACGACGATCTGCGGCAGCACCTCATAGTCGAGCTCTT
>JAQGLD010000453.1 GCA_028293055.1 Alphaproteobacteria bacterium | reverse complement strand
AGGAAGAGCATCACGCTCTGCCAGTAGAGATTGAACGCGAAGTCGCCGAAGGCGAAGACGATCAGCGCTATCCGCCGGCGCCATTGCGGACTGCTCAGCACGCCATGCGGCTGTATCGTCGATCCCGGAGGCGTAGCGACATTCGAACTCCTGACCAGGCCGGGACCCTGGAGGCGCCGGACGAGACCGTCCATAACAGCCGTCGGATCGCTGTACACCGCCGGACGGCGCCCGCTTCCGGTCGCCGGCAGAAGAAATCTTGATTCGAGGGTGGCAGTGCGGCCCGGATCGTGCCTGGGGCAGCCAAGGTCGGAGCGAGCGCGACACCCCATAAACAAAAGGGCTCGGCGGAGCGAGCGCCACTTGAATCCTTCAATCGGGGAAGCAATTCTGCCCCCAACTCCAACCGAGCGGAGGAAAGCGAATGACCGAAGCCGATATCGACACCTACCGCATCGACGAAGCGGTTCTCGCCTTGCTCTACCTCGGGCTGCACGGCGATCGTCGAACCTGGAAGGGTTTCGACTGGGATGCGATGGACCGTCTGCACGAAAAGGGCATGATCTTCGAGCCGAAAGGCAAGGCCAAGTCGGTGGTCTTCACCGAGGAGGGGGCGCTACGCTCGGAGCAGCTGTTCAACCAAATGTTCGGCCGGCCTGGGGGGAGCGCTGCCCCCTGAGTGCGTTCGCGCCGCGCGTAAGATAATGCGGTTTGAAATAATCATCATCAAACCCGCCTCAGCGCCTCCGCGGGCCTGACCGAAAGCAGGGGTAGCGAGCCGAGCAGCCCGATTCCGAGCGTCAGCGCCGCCCCTCCGAACAGCGTGCCGAGCACGATCCACCAGTCCGGCGCCCAGCCGAACTCGAACAGCTTGACGATGACATACCAGGCGGCGCCGATGCCGAGCGCGAACGCAAGCGCCGCGAGCAGGGCAGCGAGCAGCGCATATTCCATGCCCTGCGCAGCGAGGATCTGGCGGCGGGTGGCGCCCAGAGTCTTGAGGATTACGCTGTCGTAGCTGCGCGCCTGGCGCGAGGCTGCGATCGCTCCGACCAGGACTGCGATCCCGGCGAGGATCGCCACCGAGGCGCACAGCAGGATCGCGGTGGCCATCTGGTTGAGTGTGTCGCTGACCTGGCCGATCACATCCTTGACCGAGATGATCGAGGCCGAGGGGAATGCCGCGAGCAAGCTGCGCGACACCGCGCCTTCGTGCGCCGTATCGATGTCGATCGTCGAGGTCAGGCTGTGCGGCGCGTCGATCAGCGCATTGGGCGAGAAGACCAGCACATAGTTGAAGCCCATCGTCCGCCAGTTGACCCGCCGCAGCGACGCGATACGCGCCTCGATCTCGCGCCCGAGCACGCTGACGGTGAGAGTGTCGCCGACCCGCAACCCCAGCACATCCGCCGCCTCGCGGTCGAGCGAGACCAGGGGCGGCCCCGAATAATCGCTCGGCCACCAAGCTCCGGCGACGACTTCGCTGCCCTGGGGGACCACGTCGCTGTAGGTGACTCCGCGCTCGCCGCGCAGGAACCAGGCGCCCTCGGGCAATTGCCTGAGATCGGCGACCCGGATGCCGCGATAGGCGGTGATCGTCCCGCGCAGCGAGGGAACGATGTTGAGCCGTGCCTCCGGCGCTGCCGTGTGGACGATCGCGACGAAGCGGGCGCGGGATTCGGAAGGTATGTCCAGGACGAACTGGTTTGGCGCGCGCTTCGGAACGCTTCGTTCGATCTCGGCGCTGAGGCTGGTCTGGATCGCGGCCAGGGTCACGAACAGGGTGAGCGCCAGACCGAGCGCGATCACCAGAGCGACCGTCTGCGCGCCCGGGCGATGGAGATTGGCGATCGCGAGCCGCAGCAGCGGGCGACGCGGTCGCGGCAGTCGCGCCGCCAGCCAGCGGACCGCAGATCCGACTGCGAGCAGGAGCAGCAGCACCGCGGCGACCGAGCCGAGCACGATCCCGGCGAACACCGGATCCCGCGCGGTGGCCAGAGCGAGCAGAACGACGAGCATGGCCGCGACGGCGACCAGCGCCAGCGTGCGGCGATCGACCCGCGCTGCGCGGTCGACAATGCCGCGAAATTGCGCCGCCACCGGCTGCGAGCGCGCCCGCGCCAGCGGCGGAAGCGCGAAGGCGAGAGCGATCAGCAGGCCATAGGCGGCGCTCACCGCCAGCGGCAGCGGGAACAGGCGAAAACCCGGCTGGACCGGCAACAGATTGTGGGCGAGCGCGACCAGGGCGATCGGCAGCACCGCGCCGAGCACCAAACCCGCTGTGATGGCCAACAAGGCCACCGCGCCGATCTGGAGCAGATAGATGCGGGCGATGTTCGCCGATGTGGCGCCGAGAATCTTGAGGGTACCGATGCTGTCGCGCTTCAGCGCGAGGTAGGAATCGACTCCGTTGCTCACCCCGATGCCGGCGATTACCAAAGCGGCGAGGCCGATGAGGGCGAGGAACTGGCCCATGCGCTCGAAGAATCGCTCGGCCCCGGGCGCGGCGTGGTCGCGATCCTTATATTGCCAGCCGGCCGACTTGTAGCTTCGCTTGAGCGAGGCGACGGCCCGCGCAGGATCGATTCCGGGGCCGGCTCGGATCCGATATTTGGTCTCGTAGAGGGCGCCCGGCAGGAGCAATTGCGTCCGCTTCAGTCCTTCGAGCGAGACGATCGCGACCGGCCCGAGCGTGAAGCCCTCGCCGACCCGATCGGGCTCCTCGGCGATGATCCCCGCAATGCGGAAGTCCGCTTCGCCATAATGAAGACGATCGCCGGGGCGGACGATCAGCCGGTCGGCGAGCGCGCGATCGATTAGCACCGAGTCCGGCGCCAGCGGACGATAAGCACCCTGCGCGAGTCGCAGTGATCCGTAGAGCGGATAGGCGCGGTCGACTCCCTTGAGCTCGGTGAGCACCGCCTCGGCTGCGCCGGCGCGCGCAGCCGACGCCGCGGGGCCGCGCGCCATCGCCCGGGTGCGGATCGTGTCGCTGACGGTTCCGAGCGTTTCGAACGCGCGATGCTCTTCCGGGCTGGTCTCGCGCTGGCTCATCGCCACCTCGATGTCGCCGCCGAGCAGGGTTCGGCCGCGCACGGCCAGCTCGCCGGTGATCGAGGCGGTCAGGCTGCCGATCGCCGCGAGGGTCGTGACCCCGAGCAGCAGGCAGATGAACAAAAGGCGGAGTCCGCGAAAGCCGGCATGGAGGTCGCGTCGCGCGATCCGCCAGCTCGCCGCCCAGTCGAGGCCGTTCGCGGCTTTCACCCGCGGCGATCCGCGACGATTCGCCCGTCGCGCATTTCGAGAATCCGGTCGCAGCGATCGGCGAGCGACGGATCGTGGGTGATGATGATCAGGGTCGCTCCGGCCGCCGCCTGGCGTTCGAACAGAAGGTCGATGATCGCCATGCTGGTCGTTCCGTCGAGATTGCCGGTAGGCTCGTCCGCGAAGACGATCTCCGGCCGGCCGGCGACGGCACGGGCGATCGCGACTCTTTGCTGCTCGCCGCCGGAAAGCTGGACCGGATAATGGCTGGTCCGCGCGCCGAGCCCGACCGCTTCCAGCTCGGTTGCCGCCCGCGCGAAGGCATCGGGCGCGCCGGCCAGTTCGAGCGGCACCGCGACATTCTCGAGCGCGGTCATCGTCGGCAGGAGATGGAAGCTCTGAAGGACGATTCCGACCCGTCCGCGCCGGGCCAGCGCCAGGCTGTCCTCGTCGAGCGCGCGATAGGAGATGCCAGCGACCATCACCTCGCCGCCGGTCGCGCGCTCGAGGCCCGACAGGATCGCCATCAGCGACGATTTGCCCGACCCCGACGGCCCGAGGATCGCGACGCTCGTGCCGCGATCGATATCGAGGTCGATCCCGCGCAGGATTTCGGTTGGGGCTTCGCGGTTTCCGAGGGTCAGGGTGACATTGCGCGCACGGATCACGATATCCGGATTCGGTTCGATCGGCATTTGAGGAGCGCGCGTCCTTGTCCTGGAGATATGGTTCATATGTGGGGGCGCTACTGCTGCTCCAAGCGCTGGCCGGCTGCTCGGACGAAAATAAAGTCGCCGACCAGACCAGCGGACAGCAATCCGCGACATCGCCGGCGCCGGCCGCGGACTCGATTGCGGGCAAGAAGCTGATCCTCGCCTTCGGCGACAGCCTTTATGCGGGCTATGGCGTGTCGCAGCAGGAGAGCTTTCCCTCCGAGCTGCAGAAGTCGCTGCGAGGCAAGGGGCTCGCGGTCGTCGTCCGCAATGCCGGCGTGTCCGGAGACACGAGCGCAGCCGGGCTTCGCCGCCTTGCATTCGCGCTCGACGGACTGCCGCGCAAGCCCGATCTGGTCATGGTCAATCTCGGCGGCAACGACATGCTGCGCGGCGTCGACCCGAAGGAGACCAAGGCGAACCTGACCGCGATCTGCGAGGAACTGAAGCGACGCGGCATTCCGATCCTGCTAACCGGCATGGTCGCAGCGCCCAATCTCGGTCGCGATTATGCGGAGCGCTTCAATCCGATCTACCCGGCTCTGGCCAAGCAGTTCGATGCAGCCCTCTACCCCTTCTTCCTCGACGGGGTGGTGACCCGCCCCAAGCTGATGCAGGCCGACCACATCCATCCCAATCCGGCTGGGGTCGACCTCATCGTCGGCAAGGTCGCGCCGCTGGTCGCCTCGAAGCTTGGGCCGCAGGGCGCGCGCGCCAATGCCGGTTGAGCCTGTCCACAGGGCGGCTGCCCCGCCGCAGCGGAGATGGACTCGTTCCTTGCCGCGAAATTTCTGCTAGCGCCGCATCCCGCGGGCAATCGGTCCGGCGCGAGAGAGCAGCAACCATGGCGCATTGGCCGATCTACAGCGTGAGCGGCCTCCTCGTCGGGGTGCTGATCGGACTGACCGGAGTGGGCGGCGGCTCGCTCATGACTCCTCTGCTGGTGCTGCTGTTCGGGATCCATCCCTCGACCGCGGTCGGCACCGATCTGTTCTACGCCGCCGCGACCAAGAGCGTCGGCGGTACCGTTCACGCCTTTCGGCGCTCCGTAGACTGGCTGATCTTCGGCCTGCTCGCGGCGGGCAGCGTGCCCGCGGCCCTGGCCTGCCTGGTGATTCTCTCTCGGCTTGGGCCGTCGTCGCACGCGGCCTCCGCCTTGATCACCACCGTGCTCGGAATCGCCCTGCTGCTGACCTCGCTGACCCTCGCCTTCCGGACTCGACTCATCGCCTGGTCCAAGCAGCGCGGCGTGGCAGTCTCCGACTCCCGGGTGCGATGGCTGACCGTTTTGCTCGGCTTCGTCGTCGGAGTCGCGGTATCGCTCTCCTCGGTCGGGGCCGGAGCCATCGGGGCGACCGTGCTCATCCTCCTCTACCCGGACATCCCACTCCGCCGCCTGGTCGGCACCGACATCATCCATGCCATCCCGCTCACCCTTATCGGCGGGCTTGGCCATCTGATGCTCGGCACGGTCAATGTCGCCTTGCTCGGGGCGCTTTTGCTCGGTTCGATTCCGGGGATCATCGTCGGCAGCTTCGCCATCTCGTTCGTCAAGGAAAGCTGGCTGCGCTACCTGATCGCGATCATGCTGTGCATTGCGGGGGTCGCGCTGCTGCGCAAATGACCGCGCCGGCCCCCTGAACCCTGCGGAATGTGCGATTAGCGGCCTTTCGAGCGTCGCTTCTCCTTCCGCATGCGCGCCCGAGCGGTTAGTCTCGCGCCGTGGATGTGTACCTCCCAGTCGCCGGCCTGTCCGTCAACGCGCTGATGATCGTCGCTCTCGGCGGCGTCGTCGGGTTGCTGACCGGAATGATCGGAGTCGGCGGCGGATTCCTGACCACTCCGATCCTGATCTTCTACGGAATCCCGCCCTCGGTGGCGGTCGCCTCTGCGGCCACCCAGATCACCGGCACCAGCGTCTCCGGCCTGCTCGCCCATCGCCGGCGAAACGGGGTCGATTACCGGATGGGGGCGGTGATCATCGGCGGCGGTCTGGTCGGCACATTGGTCGGCGGCGTGATGTTCCGGCTGCTCCAGCAATGGGGGCAGATCGATACCGTCATCGCAATCCTTTATGTCGTCCTGCTCGGCGGGATCGGCCTGCTGATGGCGAAGGAAGCTGCGACCGCGCTCGACATATTGAAGCCGAAGGCAGGCAAGGCCGCGCCGCGCCGCCACAATCCGCTGATCGCGATGCTGCCGATGCGCTGGCGTTTCTATCGTTCGGGTCTCTACATCTCGCCGCTGGCCCCGCTGCTGCTCGGCTTCGTCGGCGGCATGCTCACCGTTCTGCTCGGAGTGGGCGGCGGTTTCATCCTGGTCCCGGCGATGATCTACCTGCTCGGCATGTCGGCGCAGGTCGTCGTCGGCACCTCGTTGCTTCAGATCCTGTTCGTCACCGCGGCGACGACGATGATCCACGCCACCACCACCAAGTCGGTCGACATCGTACTCGCTTTGCTGCTGCTGATCGGAAGCGTCGTCGGCGCCCAGTTCGGAGTTCGCCTCGCCCAGAAGCTCAAGCCGGAGCTGCTGCGCATGTTTCTGGCGATCATCATCATCGCGGTGGCGCTGAGGATGGCGCTCGGCCTCGGCTGGCGCCCGGAGGAAATCTATACGGTGCAATTGCTGTGAGCGGCCGCGCCTTGGCTGCCTTGCTGCCGCTCGCCTTCCTGTCGCTCGGCGCGAGCATGCCGGTGCTCGTTCCCGACGTGTCGCAGAGCCGCATCGATATCCGCTATTCGTTCACCGGCGCGGAGCTGCTCCTGTTCGGAGCGATCCTCTTTCCCGGCGGCGAGGCGCCGAAGGACGGCGCCGACATTGCGGTGGTGGTGAAGGGTCCGCCGCAGCCGCTCGTGGTCCGCGAAAAGCAGAAGGTCGCGGGAATCTGGATGAATGTCGAAAGCGCCCGCTTCCGCTCGACCCCCTCCTTCTACGCGGTCGCTTCTTCGCGGCCGCTGTCGCAGCTGGTCGACGAGCGCACCGCTGCGATCTACGAGCTCGGCCTGCAGAATCTCCAGCTCTCGCCGGGCGCGGGTTCCGCGCCCGAAGTGCAGCGGCGTTTCGAGCGCGGGCTGATCGACCTGATGGAGCGCAGGCAGCTCTATTTCGAAAATCCCCGCGGCGTCGAGATCAGCGAAGGCGTGCTCTATCGCGCCCATGTCGAGATTCCGGCGCGGGTGCCGGTCGGCAATTACACTGCCGAAACTTTCCTGATCCGCGATGGCCGGGTCCTCGCGGTCGCCACTCGCGACATCAGGGTCGAAAAGCTCGGCTTCGAGCGGTTCATCGCCCGCGCCGCCGAGCGCTGGTCGTTCACCTACGGGCTGGTCGCGGTCGCGGTTTCGCTGCTGCTCGGCTGGGCGGGCAGCGCCCTGTTCCGGCGCGGCTGAACTCATGCGCGGAGGGCGCTCTGCGCCCACGCTCGCCAAACGCCAAATTCTCCCTGCAAAGTAGTTGTTTACCCCTCTCGGTTAAGGGGGAGCTCAGCAACAACAGCGGGCAGCCTGCCATCATGACGGACATGATCAATTTCCACAGCCTTCCCAAGGTCGAGGAAGCCGAGGAGCTGGCGCCCACGGTGCGGCCGGTTCTGGTGCGCGCGCCGCGTCATGCGTCGATCGGGCGGGTCGTGGAAATCTCCGGGGGAGGGGCGCGGCTCGAGCTGGCGACCGGCCGGATGAAGGAGATCGAGATCGATCCGGATCCCAGCGTCGCGCTTTCCTGCCAGGTCGGCGGCCACATCAAGCTGCGCGGCCAGCATAAGTGGCTGCTCGCCAATCTTCGTTCGCTCCGCCTCCACGACAGCGAAGGCGCGGTGGTCATCGCCGAGATCGACTTCCTCGGCGAAGGCGACGAGCACGAGCAGACCGGCAAGCTGATCAACTTCCGTCGCGGCATCACCTCCTACCCGGTGCCTGGCGGCCAGGTCTTTCCGGTCAGCGGCGACGACATGAAGCAGATGTTCGCCGCCGACGAGCGCGCCCATATCGAGATCGGCACCGTCTATCCGACCAAGGATGTGCGCGGCGCGCTCTATATCGATGCCTTGCTCGGCAAGCATTTCGCTTTGCTCGGATCGACCGGTACCGGCAAATCCACTTCCGCGGCCCTGATCATGCACCGGATCTGCGATCAATCGCCCGAGGGCCATATCGTGATGATCGATCCGCACGGCGAATATTCGGCGGCGTTCAAGGGCGTCGGCGAATTGTTCAACGTCGAAAATCTCGCAATGCCCTACTGGCTGATGAACTTCGAGGAGCATTGCGAGGTCTTCGTCACCACCAGCGGCCCCGAGCGTCAGCGCGACATGGACATCCTCGCGAAGTGCCTGCTTTCGGCGCGCGCCCGCAATCGTGCCGCCGAGGGCATGACCAAGCTCACCGTCGATTCGCCGATTCCCTATGCCCTCTCCGATCTGACCACTGCGATCAGCAACGAGATGGGCATGCTCAACAAGGCGACCGACACCTCGCCCTACATGCGGCTCAAGACCAAGATCGACGAGCTGAAGGCCGATCCGCGCTACCATTTCATGTTCTCCGGGATGCTCGTCGCCGATTCGATGGCGAACTTTCTCGGCAAGATCTTCAGGCTCCCGGCCCGGGGCAAGCCGATCTCGATCGTCGATGTCTCGGGAGTCCCTTCCGACATCGTCTCGGTCGTGGTCGCGGTGCTGTCGCGCCTGGTATTCGATTATGCGATCTGGTCGCGCAACGAAGTGCCTCGGCCGGTGCTTCTGGTCTGCGAGGAGGCGCACCGCTACGTGCCCTCCGACAAGACTTCGAGCGGCCAGGCGGTGCGCAAGGTGCTCGAGCGGATCGCCAAGGAAGGGCGCAAATACGGAGTCTCGCTCGGCCTGATCACGCAGCGCCCGTCGGACCTTGCCGAAGGCGTGCTCTCCCAGTGCGGCACGATCATCGCGATGCGCCTCAACAACGAGCGCGATCAGCATTTCGTCAAGAGCGCGATGCCGGAGGGCGCCAAGGGCTTCCTCGATGTCATACCGGCGCTTCGCAACCGCGAATGCATCGTCTGCGGGGAGGGCGTCTCCATCCCGATCCGGGTCTCGTTCGACGATCTCGAGCGCGACCGGCGCCCGGCCTCGAGCGACCCGCTCTTCTCCGAGTTGTGGCGCCAGTCGGGCGAGGAAGAAGCGATGGTCAACC
>JAQGLD010000404.1 GCA_028293055.1 Alphaproteobacteria bacterium | reverse complement strand
GGTATGCAGAGCCTCGTCAACGCACCCACCGTCGCCCCGAGCTGAGGCTCGCGAGTCGCGATGGACGCCCTGCTGCAGGCCACCAGCACGCTGGCCGGAATTCCGCTGGCGGCCGTGCGCGATCTCGCCTGCACCCTCACCGGATCGGAGGGCCCCGATCCGGTCCGGCGCGGGCGCAGCGGCCTCAACCATGATGGCGCTCCGCTGCAGCTCTGCGTCGGGCTCGGCCGGGACGGGCCGAGATATCGATTGCTCGGCGATCCCGCCTCGGACGTAGCCGACATCGGGCTTCGCTTCCGGCGGAGTCTGCGGACAACCGATTCGATCCTCGCATCGACCGGGTCCGGCGCGATCGAACCGGCGATCGCCAGCACGCTGAACGCGCTGGTCGGCGATGACGGGATCTTCCATCCGGACCATTACCCGGATGGCGTCGTCTGGCTCGGGGCCCCGCTCGCCGGGCCGGGCATCGCGCTCTATGTCGACGCGCGGGACGGAGGGCGGGACCCCGAGAAAAGGCTTCGCGCCTGGCTGGCCAGCGTGTTGCGCTTCGGCGACGATGCCGAATGCCTGGTCCGGACCGTCATGAGCGGGCGGATCATGTCGGCGGGAATCGAGGGCGTCGCTCCGGGCTATGCCCGCGCCAAGGCCTATTGGCGCCTCGCGACCCCCACAGCGCTCTCCGACCTGTCGATCGACCTGTTACATGCGCCCGCTTTTGCGCGCGCCGTCGATCTGGTCTTCGGCGAACGCGTGCTTCCGCTCGAGTCAATCGTGCTCAGCGCGGGCCTGGCGCTTCCCGGCGGCGAGCTGGTCGATGCCAAGCTGGACATCTGCTGCTGCCCGCGCTGCGTCCGGCTGTCGGCCGGCGAGGCCGCCTATCTGATCGGGGAGCTGGCACGGACATTCGACCTGCCCGAAACGGACCTCACCCCCTTGCTGGAGGCGGGCGAGCTGGCCTTCATCGGCTTCGGCCTCGACCGCGCGGGGGAGGCCCGGCTCAACATCTATCTGAAGCCCGTGGCCGAGGGCCGATCTTGCTGAGCCTCGGGTCCTGAGTTCGGAAGCCCCCTTCACGCTCGCGCAAGCCAGGCGCGCTTCCGAGAGCCGGGCGGTGTTGCTCTACGCCGAATCCTGCCCGAAATGCCGATGGATGGCGCGAACGATCATCCGCGCCTCGGCCGGCACGATCGCGGGCACTCCGCTAGACATACCCCAATGGCAGCATTTCTATGCGGAGGAGCTTCCGGAAAGCCGCGGCTGGCCCGTCCTGGTCCTGGGCGGCCGGCCTTATTGGGGCGCGAAGCTCTATCCGATGACCTTGTACCTCGCTGCCGCCGGCCTGCTGCGCTCGCTGGGGCGGCGAAGATGAGCGCCGCTTTGGTCCTCGAGCGCGCACTCCCCGCCTTCCTCGCCGAAGCCGAGCTCGGCTTTCCGGAGGCGGCTCACAGCCTGCCTTTTCCGAGAGAGCAGGGTTTCGAGGTGGAGGTCGACCTGCAGACCGGCGATGTCTTCCAGCGTGCCGTCCTGCTCGAAGCGCTTGCGGCGATCCATCGCAGCGGCCTGCATGACCTCGCCGCGCTCATCGACCGGGAAGCGGACTATCTGCTCGGACGCCAGGCCGGTGACGGTGTCGGCGGCTGGCGCTATTTCCCGGAGCTGGTCGAGTTGCCGCCGGACGCCGACGATCTCGCCCAGTGCATCCGCGCCCTGCTCGCCGCCGGCCGCGCCGACTCGGCTCGGCGCGCCGCGGAACGGCCGCTCAATTGCTATCTCGAGCACGGACGCACCGGACCCGGCCAGTACCGGACCTGGATCGTGCCGCCCGGCGATGCCGAGGCCGTCGGCCGCCAGCTTTGGTGGATCGAGCGGGCGTGGGGCCAGAGCGTCGACTGCGAGGTGATCGCCAACATGGTCGTCGCGCTGGAGCGGCTCGACCCCGTGCGCCATTCGGCCTTCCTCGCCGAAAGCCGGCTCCATATCCATGCCTGTCTCGGTGCCGACGGCAGCTGGCCGTCGACCTGGTATCACGGGCCATTCTACCCGGGCTGGATATGCAGCCTCGCGCTCGGCCCGCGCTCCGCCGCGCCCCGGGCATGGCAGACGCGGCTTCGCGCCCTTCAGAACGAGGATGGCGGCTGGGGCCTGGACGGCGCCAGCGACGCGCAAAACACGGCGCTTGCGATCATGACCCTCGGGCCGGCCGATCCCGCCGTGACGCCGGCGCTCGACTGGCTGGTGCGCGCGCAGGAGCCGGACGGGCTGTGGCCGGGCGTGCTGTGGATCCGAATGGAGCTTGGCCGGGCGACCGGGCGGCCCCACACGATATTGAGCTATGGCAGCCGCCTGATCGGAGCGGGATATGTGCTCCAGGCCCTGCTCCAGATCGAAGACCGGATGCCCCACCAAAAGGACGCACATCGCCGCAACGCGCTTGCGCGCGGCCGCAGGGACTCGATGGTCGCCTGTGGCTGAGGACTTTGCCGCGCAAATGCTCGCCCCGGGGGTGCACCGCGTCGGGGATTATCGCTCGGCGCAGCGCGCGCTGACCGACGGGCGGCTGGTTCACTGGCTGAGGCGGGACTCGGCGCCCAATCCGATCGCCGCGGGCATAGCGCGCTGGCTCGACGCGATGGACCCGGCACATCGCCACCCTTTGCGCAAGACGATTGCCGCGGCTTTGACGCCGGCGGCGATCGGGCGCCTGGAGCCCGATCTGAACGCAATGGCCGGCCGATTGACGACCCGGCTCCTCGACGCCGGCGAGGTCGATCTGTTTCAGATTTATGCCCGCCCGCTTACCAAGTTCATGGTCCTGCGGATCCTGGGGATCGAAGAGGCCGCCTTTGCCGGATTCGACGATCTGCTCGACCGGCTCGAACCCAATTTGCGGCAGGCGCTCTCGCCCGCAGGATCGGCCGGCGTGGATCAGGCCTTCTTCGCCTCATGGACTCAGGCTACCGCGGCGCATGCCCAAGGCGGCGGCCTCCTCGCCGCCCTCTCCGCCGACCTGCGCGCCGCTGGGCCGGAGGCGGATCTCCCGATATTCGCTGCAATGTTCGCCCTCGCCGCGACCAGCAATATCGCTCCCTTCATCGCCCAGGCCGCGCACGGGCTGGCGGCGCAGCCGGACGTCTGGCGCCATCTCCAGGCCGAGCCGAGCCGCCTGCCCCCCGCCCTCGAGGAATGGCTGCGCTTTTGCCCGCCTTTGGCCTTCGTCCATCTTGTCGCGGCCGCGCCGGTCAATGACGGGCGGATCGCCCCGGGCGATTCCGTGCTGGTGGCGCTCGACGCGGCGAACCGGGACCCGGACCTGTTCGAGGAACCCCACGCCTACCGGCCCGATCGCAATGCGGCCCACCTCTCCTTCGGCCACGGTCCGCTGGCCTGCATCGGAATGATCATGGCCCGGACGCTCGCGTCGCTGGCGATCGGCCATCTCCTCGATGCCGGCCGCCCTTTCGCTGAAGGACAACTGCCCTATCCGATCGTGAACCTGGAACCGAACATTGGGGAGGCCGAGCGGTGAGCCGCGGCGATGACATGAAGGAGCAGCTCCGCTGCCCCCAACCTCTCGATCGGTCCGCTCCGGCGCCTGGAGTCGCTCGCGACGGAGAGGCCGGAGAGCCGGCGATGCTGCGCTTCGCCGACGCGGACCGCGACCGGCATTTCCGGGAACTCGGATATGTCATCTTTCCGCTGCTCGACGCGGACAGCATCGACCGCCTCACCCTCTATTGGCGAAGCCTAGACGACCCGGCCTGCCGGCGGCCCTATGCCCTCTCTTTGGCCTCGGACAATGCGGCCCTGCGCCGGGAGTCGAGCGACCTCCTCGCCTCGATCATCGCTCCCCGTCTCGCCCGGATCCTGCCCGAGGCCGATTTCATCTTCGGCGGATATTCCGAGAAGCAGGCGAACGAGCCGGCCAGCGCCCTCCCGTTCCACCAGGATCCAAGCTTCGTCGACGAAAGCATATGGGGCGCCGCCAATATCTGGATCCCGCTCGTCGACATCGACGTGGACAACGGCCCGCTGCACGTAGTCGCCGGCAGCCACCTCTGCCCCCGCGCACGCCGCGCCTTCAACCAGGCCTTCGCCTTCGCCGAGCACGAGGCGGAGCTGACCGCCCTGGCGACCCCTCTGCTGGCCCGCGCGGGCGAGGCCATCCTGTTCGCGCACAACCTGTTCCACGTCTCGCCGCCGAACCGATCGGAAGCGCCCCGGCTCGCCGCCGGCGGCATGCTTGCGGAACGCGGGGCGCCGCTGCTCTATGATTTCGTCGATCCGGCCGATCGCAGCCGGATCCACTGCTTCCCCGCCACCCCCTCGACCTTTGTGAGCGTGCCGATCGCCGCGCGTCCCCCGGGCGATGCTGGCGCCATCGTGCCCGCCAAAGCGCTTCAACTGGGGCCAGGCGACCTCAGCCGGATGAGGGGGCTGGCACAGCCAGGCTGAACTGGGGGTGCTCGCCGGCGCCTTCCGCTTTTCGTCTCATCGTGGCCGTTTGCTGCCGGGCGGCTTTC
>JAQGLD010000378.1 GCA_028293055.1 Alphaproteobacteria bacterium | reverse complement strand
ACCGTCCCTTGACCTGGACCGGAAGCTCGAAGGCGGGGCTGCCCTTGCCGTAGGGCGGCTGGCCGACCGCTCCGCCGGCGACCTGAACATTCTGGGTACGGAGCGCCTGTACGATCTCGCCGGCAGTGAGGTTGCGGGCCGCGGCGCGATCGGGATCGATCCACACGCGCATCGAATAATTGCCGCCGCCGAAGACGAGCACGCCGCCGACGCCCTCGAGGCGGAGCAGGCGATCGCGGAGCACCGAATTGGCGTAATTGCCGACATAATCGATATCGAGGCCTGGATCGGTCGAGGTCAATGCGACGATCATCAGGAAGCCGGTGGACTGCTTGGCGACGGTGACACCGACCTGGCGGACCTGGTCGGGCAGACGCGGCTCGGCGAGCGCGACCCGGTTCTGGACGAGCACCTGCGCGGCATCGAGATCGGTACCCGGCTTGAACGTGACCGTGATCGAGGCCTGGCCCGACGAGGTCGAGGACGAGCTCATGTAGAGCATGTTCTCGACGCCGTTTATCTCCTGCTCGAGCGGCGCAGCCACGGTCTCCGCCATCGTCTCGGCCGAAGCGCCCGGGTAGAAAGCGGTGACGCTGATCGTCGGGGGCGCGATCTCCGGATATTGCGAGAGCGACAGCTGCGGATAGGAAAACGCCCCGATCAGCACGATGAAGACCGCAATGACCGCGGCGAAGATCGGCCGTTCGATGAAGAAGCGGGAGATGTTCATCGCTGCCGTCTCAGCGCGCCGCGCCGCGGACCGGAGTCGCTATCGCGGACGGTGGAGTCAAAGCGGGAGTCGAATCCGCCTCCGGACCGGGAACGAAGCGGATATTGCCCGGCCTGGCCTGCACCTTCTGGCCTGGGCGGGCGCGCTGGATTCCGTCGATGATCACGCGGTCGTTCGGCGACACGCCGCTTCGCACGACCCGCAAATTGCCGGTGAGCGGACCGAGCTCCACCGGCCGCGAAGCTACGGTGCCGGCCCGGTCGACGACATAGACGACCCGTCGCGCGGCGTCGGTCACGATCGCGCCGTCGGGGACGAGCACCGCCCGATAGGGACTGGAACCGGCAAGCCGCATGTGACCGAACATGCCCGGCTTGAGAAAGGCGTCGGGATTGGGGACGATGGCGCGGGCGTGGATCGTGCCGCCGCCGGCATCGACGACATTGTCGACGAAGTCGAGCCGGCCGGCATGGACATAATCGGCTTCGTCCTGGAGACGGATCCGCACCGGTGTGCCGGTCCGGTCTCCGGAATGGCCGCGCTGATACTTGAGCAGCAGGGCTTCCGACCCCTGGAAGGAGAAATGCAGCGGATCGGTAGAGACGATCGTGGTCAATATGGTCTGGTCGGCGGTAACCGCATTGCCGGGATCGACCCGGCGCTCCGAAATTCGTCCCGAGATCGGCGCGAGCACCCGGGTGAATCCGACCGCGAGTTGCTGGGTCCGCACCGCCGCCTGTCCAGCCGCCACGTCGGCGGCGCCGGCGCGCACCGCGGCCTGCCGGGATTCGACCTCCTCCGTGCTCGCAGCCTGCGACGCAGCGAGAATATGCGAGCGGGCGAGTTCGGTGCGGGCGTTGACCAAAGTCGCCTGTGCCTTGACCAGCTGGGCCTGCGCCTGGGCGAGCGCCGCCTGAGCCGTGCGCGGATCGATCGAGAACAGCAATTGCCCCTGCCGGACATATTGGCCGTCGATGAAGTGGACCGCCTGCAGGTAGCCGGTCGCGCGCGGCTTGACGTCGACATTGCTGATCGCTTCGAACCGACCGACATATTCGTCCCAGTCGATCACATCCTGGGTGACCGGATTCGCCACGGTCACCTGGGGCGCCGGCGGCGCCGCGGCCTTGTCCTGCGAGGAGGACGAGCAACCCGCCAGCGCGGTCGCGAACAGCGGCAACAGGGCACCCAGGACAGCGCGTTTGGCGAAATGCATCGAACAGGCCTTCGTGCGGGCTGGAATGGAACGAGCCCCTCCCCTACCACGCGGAGGAGTCTGCAGATCGCCGCCTAGACCGTGGATCGCGAGCATGTCAACGCTCGTAGACATATCGAGTCAACACGTGTTGACGGCGATGCCCCCCTGCTACACAGGGCGATCATGACCAGGGTCAGGAACGCAGCAGCGACGCGGGAAAAGATCCTTGTCGCCGCACGCTCCCGCTTTCTCGCCGATAGCTACGACACCGTCGCCCTGCGCGAGATCGCGGCCGATGCCGGAGTCGACGTCGCTTTGGTCGGACGCTATTTCGGTTCGAAGGAATCCCTGTTCAAGGAAGTGCTTCGCGGCAGCGAGGGGCCGCTGATCGACGGCGCGATGCGCGCCGCCGATCTCCCCGCCTTTCTCGCCTCGCTCGCGACCCAGGAGTATGGCCCACAGGATGCCGAGCATGTCGAGCGGCTGCTGATCATCCTTCGCTCGGCCTCCTCGCCCAAGGCCGCTGCGATCGTCAAGCAGGCGATCAGCGAGGATGTGCTCGAGCCGATCGCCGGTCTTTTATCGGGTGACGAGGCTCAGATCCGTGCGAGCATGGCGCTGAGCGTGCTGATGGGCACGACCATCCTGCGAACGATCATGGCCGTGGAGCCGCTGTCCGAATGCAATCCCGACAGCGTGCGGCGCAATCTCACCGCGATGCTCGCGGCCGCTTTGGCCGTAGATTCATCCTCCGGGCCCGGCGTAGGCTAGGACGCAACCAATCCTGTCGGAAGCCGCGTTTACAGGCCCCACCAGGGCATCGTGCCCCAATAGGCGCTGACCTTTTCCTGATATTCGCGGTCGATCGGCCGGTCGGTCTCGTCCAGCGTCATCGTCGGGGCAGATTCGAGCTGCTGCTGGGTGACGTCGACGACATAGGCCTCGCGATCGACATCATAGGCGAGCATCGCCCAGGGCAAGGGGTGGACGTGCGAACGGAAGCCGAGCAGGCCGCCCGAGGCCACCACCGCATAGCCGACCCTTCCGTCGCGCTTGCCGATCATCACCGAATGGACCGAGCCCAGCTTGTGGCCCTCGCGGTCATAGACCGCAGTGCCTTCCACCCGCCGCGAGGAGATCAATTCGTGCCGTTCGTCGACAGCTTCCGTCGTGTCGAGCGATTGCGCGGCCGATTGGGCCGCTTCCTGAGTCGCCATCACGTCCTCCTATGCGCGCAGCTCAAGACAAGAACGCCCCAGCCGGGCGGCTGAGGCGTTTTTCCTGCCGCCGGCCGGCGGCGTGTCTTTCGGTCTTTGCGCGCGGTTCAAACGCGCGAAACGTCATCTTGGTTCCGACAATGGCAGCAATTTCAGGCCACCGCCGGCGCATGACCTTCGAACGAGCGCAATTGATCGGCCAGGGCCCTGGCGAAGGCCGGACGCGCGAGGCAGCGTTCGAGATAGGCGCGGAGCCTCGGCCGCCGCTCGACCAGATCGGTATGGCCGAGGTCGCGCAGCACGCTCGCCATGATCAGGTCCCCGGCGCTGAAACCGCCTTCGAGATGATCGCGCTCGCCAATCCAGGATTCGAGCTGATCGAGCCTGTTCGCGACCGCCTCGACCGCCGCCGGGCGCCGCGCGGTCGCCCACTCCTCGCCGGCGGCGAAGATGTCGATTTCGCCGAGCTGACCGACCACCGGCTCGACCGAGTTGAGCGCCGCGAACACCCAGGCCTCGACACGGGCCCGGCCGTGCCCGCTCGCCGGCATCAGCGCCTCGGAGCGGCGCGCGATATCGAGCACGATCGCACCGGATTCGAACAGGGTCCTGCCGTCCTCCTCGATCGCGGGGACCTGGCCGAACGGCTGAAGCGCGAGATAATCGGGCGACATCTTCTCCTCCAGGCCGATCAGCCGTTCGGAGTAGGCTATGCCCGCCTCCTCGAGCGCCCAGCGCACCCTCAGGTCGCGGACATAGCCCTGGGCGAATTCGGGAACCCAGCGAAAGGCATAGAGCGTGATCATCCTGTTCCTTTCATCGATGCCGGCAAAGCCAGTGGATAATCGTCGTCGGATGAGACGAGAAGCCTTCGCGAGAGGCTAGGCGCCTATCGAATCCCCCGCGATCAGGGTGTCGACCACCTGCAGCTCGCGATCGAGAACGACAAGACTGGCTTCATTTCCTGGAGCGAGGCTCCCGAGACGGTGGTCGAGTCCGAGAAAGGCGGCTGGGCTTCGGCTGGCCATCGCCAGCGCTGCCTCGAGCGAGAGGCCGAGCATGGACATCGCGTTGCGCACCGCGCAGGCCATGTCGAGGTCGGACCCGGCGATGGTGCCGCTCTCGTCGACGCAGACTCCGTCGCGTACCACGATCGATCGGCCCTGGAGGGTGAACGATTTTTCCGGCTGGCCGACCGTCGGCATCGCGTCGGTCACCAGCATGAAGCGGTTGAGCGGCCGGCACCGCAGCGCAATGCGCAGGGTCGCCGGAGCGACATGGCGGCCGTCGACGATGATTCCGCACCAGGCATGGATATCCTCGAGCGCGGCGCCGACGATTCCAGGCTCCCGCACGGTCAGCGGCGACATGGCGTTGAACAAATGGGTGAAGCCGCTCAATCCCTCGTCGAGTGCGCGCCGGCCATCCTCGTAGCTGCCATTGGTGTGGCCGGCGGAGACGATCACCCCAGCCTCGACCAGCCGCCGGATCGTACCCGGCCGGGTCTCCTCGGGCGCAAGGGTAACCATCGTCCGGCCCGATTTCAGCCCGGTCAGGACCTTGTATCCCGGCTCGTCGAGGGCTCGAATCTTGTCGGCATCGTGGATCCCACGGCGCTCCGGACTGAGAAACGGCCCCTCGATATGGATTCCGAGCACGCCCGGCACGCCGCTGGCGATCGCCTGCTCGACCGCGGCGACCGCCTCCGCCATCACGTCGAGATCGTCGCTGATCAGTGTGGGGAGGAATCCGGTGGTGCCGAAGCGGCGGTGGGCCGCGCCGATCGCGGCGATCGCCTCGACCGTCGGAGTCTCGTTGAACAGCACTCCGCCGCCGCCATTGACCTGGGTGTCGACGAATCCGGGAGCCAGAAGGTCGCCTTCCAGATCGCGGACCGAATAGCCCGGCGGAATGTCGCCCGCGGAGACGATGTCGGCGATCAGGCCGTCCTCGACGAGCAGAGCGCGCCCCTCGACCAGCGCATCGCCGATCAACATCCGGGCGTTGGTCAGCGCCTGCCGCATCACAAAGTCTCGGTGACTTTGGCGAGGCGCGGCGGAACATCGGGATCGAGACCGCGCTCGACCGAGACCGCGTTGGCGGCTCGATAGAAGCTCAGCACCTGCAGCATTGGCTCGACCGCGGGATGGGTGGCGATCGTCGGCAACCGAGTCGCCCGTCCCGCGCTGCCGCCGGCGATGAAGACATCGGCGCCGCGCTCCGCCGCTTCGGCGGCGAAGGCGGCGACTCCGTCCCGAGTCTCGTCCGACTGACAGAAGACCAGCAAGGGGAAGCCGCGGCCGGCCAGCGCGATCGGACCGTGACGGACCTCGGCGACGCTGAACGCCTCGGCGTGGAGGCCGCAAGTCTCCTTGAGCTTCAAAGCCGCTTCGGCGGCGATCCCAAGGCCGAGACCCCGCCCGAGCACGTACAGGCCCTCTGCCTCGACCAGCCGATCGACCAGAGGCGACCAGTCGAGCCGCCACGCCTGATCGAGCCGCTCCGGAGCCGCTTCGAGCGCTCGCGCCATCGCCTCGTCACAGGTCCAGGCAGCGACGAGCTGGATGATCGCGGAAAGCGACGCGATATAGGATTTCGTCGCGGCGACGGCCTTCTCCTCTCCGGCGAAGAGCGGCAGCACCCGCTCGGCGCACTCGGCCAGCGGCGAATCCGTGGCATTGACCAAAGCCGCCGTCCGCGCTCCGGAGGCCGCTGCCGCGCGGAGCATCTCGACCAGGTCCGGGCTTCGGCCCGACTGCGAGATGGCAAGGCATAGCATTCCGTCGAGCTGCTGTGCCGAGCGATAGATGGAGCTCACGGACGGCGCCGCCGAGGCAACGACGCGCCCGGTGCGGGTCTCGATCAGATATTTGGCGAAGGTCGCAGCATGATCGGAGCTGCCCCGCGCGCAGGTCAGGATCGTCCCGGGCGGGCGATGGCGCAATTCCACTGCCCAGTCGCGGACCCGGTCCTGGTTCGCGGCGATCTGGCGGGAGACGACCCGGCCGGCCTCGCTTGCCTCGACGAACATCAAGGTCGATTCTGGGCTCATGCCAGCGCGTTCAGCTCGGCGACGAAATCATAAGCGTCGCCGCGATACCAGCTGTGGGTCACCTCGATCGCGCGGCCGTCCTCCGCGAATCCCCGGCGCTCGATGAACAGGCCCGGGGCGCCGGGCTCGATCTCGAGCAGAGCCGCCTGCTCGGAGTCGAACAATACCGCGCGAAGCCGCTGGAGCGCCCGCACCGGGCGGTTGCGCGCCGCTTCGAGCGCCGCATAGAGCGAGGCTTCGACAAGCTCGATCCTGGGCAGAGCGAAGCCGGGAATGGTCGAATATTCCAGCGCCATCGGCATGTCGTCGGCATAGCGGATCCGGCCGAAACGGTAGACCCGGCTGCCGGGACTGAGTCCGAGGGTGAGCGATTCGTCAGGCGTGACTCCACCTTCGCTGCGATTGAGCCAGACGCTCCGCGCGACCCGCCCGCGAGTCGCCATGTCCTCGGTGAACGAGGTCAATTTGGAGAATTGCTTTTCGACCCGATCGGCGACGAACGTGCCGGCACCCTGGCGCCGGGTCAGCAGGCCTTCGCCGACCAGCCCGTCCAGCGCCTTGCGGACCGTGATCCGGGACACTCCGAAATCGCTGGCAAGGTCGCGCTCCGCCGGAAGCGCGTCGAGCGGCTTCAGCAATTGCGACTCGATCGCCCGGCGCAGGGCGTCCTGCAGCTTCTGATAGAGAGGCCCCGACCCCTGGCCCATCGCCGACGAGATATGCTCCGCCAGGCTCATCCTGCTTCCCCGCCCCGCATCAAGTGATGTTCTTCCACGGACATAAGACCAATTAAACACCATTGGCTAGCAAAAACTTTTCTTACCACACCATTTCCTTCGAATCCCTCTTGACGGGGCCAAGCACGTGGCAGATGGTCTGCATATTGGTACGGGATTGGTAGCTGATTGGCACGACGAGGCCGACACAAGATGGGGGACCCGACATGATATTTCGCACATTTCTCACCAGCTCCGCGGCTGCGGCTGCGCTGGCCGCTCATGCTCCCGGCGCTCATGCGCAGAATGCTCCGGCGCCAGCCGATGGAGCCGCCCAGGCGGCGGCCGCGGACAGTGACGATATCGTCGTGACCGGCATTCGTCAGTCGCTCCGCAATTCGCTCGACGCCAAGCGCCGCTCGGACCAGGTGGCCGATGTCATATCGGCTGAGGATATCGGCAAGTTCCCAGACAAGAATGTCGCCGAGGCACTGCAGCGAGTCCCCGGAATCGTGATCAACCGCGAATTCGGCGAAGGCGAGCGCGTGTCGTTGCGCGGCACCGCGCCCAACCTGACCCGCACCCTGGTCAACGGCCATGCCATCGCCACCGCCGACTGGTTCGTGCTCGAGCAGTTGGCCGCGACACGGAGCTTCAACTATCTCACCCTCCCGGCCGAGGTCGTCGGCCAGCTCGACGTCTATAAGAGCCCGCAGGCCGATATCGAGGAAGGCGGAATCGGCGGCACGATCAACGTACATACGCGCAATCCGCTCGATTTCCCCGGCCTGACCTTCTCCGCCTCGCTTCAGGGCGTCTATTCCGACCGCTCGAAGAAATACGATCCGCAAGCCTCGGGCCTGATCGGCTGGAAGAACAAGAGCGACACGTTCGGAATCCTGGTCGGCGCGGTCTACCAGCGCCGCGAGATCCGTCGCGACGGAGTGGAGGTGCTCGGCTATCAGTCCGCGACCTCGGGCGGCGTGACGGCGGATGTGCCCTCGCTGATCGGATCGGCCCTTTTCCAGCAGAATCGCGAGCGGTATGGCGGCAATATCGGCATACAGTTCCGGCCGTCGGACCGGCTCGAGGTCAACATCACCGGCCTCTACTCGCGGTTCAACGCAGACAATTACAACCAGAACTATCTTGCCTGGACATCCAACGCGCTCGGCGGCGGCGGCACGCTGACCAACGCCACCGCATCCAACGGCACCTTCTCCAAGGGCACCATCACATCGGTTCCGGGCGGCCGCGCGGTCGTCTTCGACGCGATCGACCGCAAGGCCTATGCCGAGACCTGGTCCGGCGATTTCGACGTCAACTGGCATGCCAGCGACAGCATTCTGGTCCATTTCAAGGCCGGCTATACCCAGGCGCACGGCAATACGGAGGCCAAGCCCTTCTACGAGGGCGGAGCACCCGGCAGCTTCACTTACGACCTGACCGGACGCGTGCCCAAGGTCACGTTCGGGGGCGGCATCGATCCGACCAATCCCGCCTCGCTGGCCTTCGATTTCGCCTCGCTCCACCGGATCACCAACACCGACAAGGAGAAATATGTCTATCTCGACTTCGAGCGGAAGCTCGATCTCGGGCCCGTCCAGGCGATCAAGATCGGCGGCAAGTTCACCGATCACGACCGCATCTCGAGCTTCCTGGCGACCACCTACGGCGCTTTCTATCTGACCGCGGCGGGGCCGACCGGCTGCGGCAGCCGCCCGTGCAACTCGACCGATTTCGCGGACGGGCTGACCCCCGACGATTTCCTGCAGAACATTGCGGAACCGGGCACGCTGACCCGCTACTTCCAGGTCGACAAGCAGAAGCTCGAATCCATCCTGTTCGGCCAGCCTGCCGCGGCTCGCGCCCGAATCCTCAACCCGCCGGAGAATTTCTCGATCAACGAGAAGACCTATGGCGGCTATGCGATGATCAAGTTCGGCGGCGAGGAATGGAGCGGCAATGCCGGAGTCCGAGTCGTCCGCACCGACCAGAGCTCGCGCGGCAACATCCTCGGAGTTCCGATCGGGCCCGGCACGGTCAACGACAATGCGTTCGGAGTCTATCGGCCGACCCAGGTCGACCGGTCCTATACCGACGTGCTGCCCAGCGCGAATGTGAAGCTCAATCTGTCGCCGAAGGTGGTGCTGCGTTTCGCCGCGGCGCGAGTGGTCGCCCGGGCCGACTATACCGACATCGTCCCCCGGGTCAGCCTCAATCCCGGTTCGCTGACCGGCGACGGCGGCGACCCCGGGGTCAATCCGTTCCGCGCAAACCAGTTCGATGCGTCGCTCGAATGGTATCCCGATCGCGACACGATCGTCGCCGCAGCGCTCTATTACAAGGACATCCAGTCCTACATCGTCAACACGACCCGGCAGGAAACCTTCCCGATCGAGACCAGCACGCCCAACCTGGCGCGCTGCACGAAGGCTCCGGGGACGAACGCAGTGCTCTACAATTGCCTGTTCGACATCAACCGGCGCTCGAACGGGCCGGGCGGCCGCAACCAGGGCTTCGAGATCCAGGTGTCGCGTCCGCTCTGGGGCGGCTTCGGAGTGATCGCAAACTACACCTATTCGGACGCCAAGGCGAATGCCGGCGGAGCTCCGATCCCGGGCAATTCGAAGCACGCGATCAACCTTACGGCATATTACGAGGCTGGGCCACTGTCGGCGCGCCTCTCCTACAATTACCGGTCGGCCTTCTTCATCAACATCGACCGGGCGACCGAGCTCAACCAGGGCGCGACCAAGTCGATCGACGCATCGCTGAGCGTCAAGCTCACCGCCAATATCTCGCTGACCGCCGACGCGGTGAACATCACCAACGACAAGATCTTCCAATATGCCGGGACCAAGGACCGGTTCCGGGCGCTCTACGACAATGGCCGGCAATTCTATGCCGGCGTCCGGGTGCGGTTCTGATCCAGCCGGGGCGGTCCGCCGGCCGCCCCCGCAACATTCGGGTGGACCGGCTCCGCCGCCGCATGCATCGTCGATCCGGAGAGGCAGGAGGGTCAATGTTCCGGCAGACGAGCTTCGCCCTGATGCTGGCGGGAATGGCGGGCTCCGCGGCAGCCGGAGCTGCGCCGCGCATCGCCGAGGCGCCTGCCCTGCTTCCCAGACCGCAATCGATGACCCCAGGCCAGGGCAGGCTGGCGCTCAAGCCTGGCACTGCGCTGGCCTTCAGCCCCGGCGACCGGGGCGCGGCGCAGGCCGCAACGCGCTTCTCCGAGCTGATGCTGCGCACGCGCGGGCTGCGCCTTTCGGTTCGCAAGGGCGGCGCGATCCGCTTCGTCCGCACGCCGGGGCTCCCTCCCGAGGGCTATAGACTGACGGTGACCCCGCGCGGCGCGACGATATCGGCCAGCGACGATACCGGCCTGTTCTACGGGGGAATCTCGCTCTGGCAGCTGGCGAGCAGAGATCCTGAAATTCCCGCCGTCACCATCGTGGATTCGCCGCGTTTCTCTTGGCGCGGACTGATGCTCGACAGCGCGCGCCACTTCCAGTCCCCGGCCTTCATCCGCAGCCTGATCGACTGGATGGCGGCGAGCAAGCTCAACCGGCTGCACTGGCACCTCGTCGACGACCAGGGCTGGCGCCTCGAAATCCGCAAATATCCCAGGCTGACCGAGATTGGCGGCTGGCGAATCCCCGCTTCCGCGCCCGGCGCTCCGCGGCTGCCGCGCGAGGGCGGTTTCTACAGCCAGGCCGAGGTGCGCGCGATCGTCGCTTATGCGGCGGCGCGACATGTCACCATCGTCCCGGAGATCGAAATGCCGGGCCATGCTCTGTCGGCGATCCGCGCCTATCCACGGCTTGGAATGGGCGTGCCCATTCCGCCGGGGGTGGAATCCGACTGGGGGATCTTCCCCTGGCTCTACAATGTCGACGAACCGACGATCACCTTCCTGACCGACGTGCTCGACGAGGTCATGGCCCTGTTCCCCTCGCCCTGGATCCATGTCGGCGGCGACGAGGCGGTCAAGGATCAGTGGAAGGCGGATCCCGCTGTCCAGGCTCGGATCAAGGCGCTCGGGCTGCCCGATGAAAATGCGCTCCAGGGCTGGCTGGTCAAGAGAATGGAGGCGCACCTCGCGGCGCGCGGCCGCCGGCTGATCGGGTGGGACGAGATATTGGAGGGCGGCATCGCCCCCTCGGCGGCGGTGATGTCGTGGCGCGGAGTCGATGGCGCGATCGCGGCGGCCAAGGGCGGCCACGATACCGTGCTGTCGCCTGCGCCGATCCTCTATTTCGACAATATCCAGAGCCCTGGCGGTGAGGGCCAGCCGGGACGCGGCGCGGTGATCGGCCTTTCAGACGTCTACGCTTTCGATCCCGCGCCGGCGACCCTGACCGCCGAGCAGCAGCGCCACATATTGGGCCTGCAGGGCAATGTCTGGACCGAGCATATCCGGGGCGACGCGCGGGCTGCCTATATGGCCTTTCCTCGCGCGCTGGCGGTTGCGGAGCTCGGCTGGTCGCCGGCCTCGCCCCGCGACTTCGCCGATTTCGGTTACCGCACGGCTGCGCAGCTCGATCGCCTCGCCACGATGGGACTCACGGCCTCGCCCGCGGCCTTCGTTCCGACCGCCGAGGCGCGCTTCGATCCGGCGTCGCGGTCGGTGAGCGTGTCGCTGGCCAACCAGCTCGGCTCCGAGATCCGATACACGCTCGACGGGAGCGCGCCCAACGCCGCGTCGCCATTGTTCGCTGCGACGCTGTCGCTCGCTTTGCCCGCCCGGCTTCGCGCCCGCGCCTTCCGGTTCCAGGACCCTATGCCCGGCGAGATCGACCGCGATTTCGACCTGGCTAGCCTGCGCCGGCGGAGCAGCGCCGAGCTGACTACCTGCACGTCCAAGCTGCCGCTTGCCCTGGAGGACGATGCCCCGGCGCAGGGGCGCCGCGCGGTCTTTCTGACCGATGCGATGAATCCGTGCTGGCTCTACAAGCAG
>JAQGLD010000367.1 GCA_028293055.1 Alphaproteobacteria bacterium | reverse complement strand
GCGAGGCCGGTTTCCGGCACCAGGATCGGGCTGGCATCGAAGACGTTGGTCACATTGATGAAGAACTCGCCCTTGCCGCTGCCGAGCGCGTCGAACTTAATCGTGGCGTTGAGGTCCGCGTAGAAGGCGCCCTTCACATGGTTGTTGTCATAGGTCGGGAATTGCGAGGTCGAGAGCGGGCAGTTGCTGGTGCACTCGATTCCGTTGGCCAGGTATTTGCCGGCGCTGACGCCGCGGCCGACGCCGGTGATCGAGAAGCTCGGCGCGTCGTAGGTGACGCTGCCACGGTAGATCCACTTCGGCGTGCTGTCCTGGGTGCCGATCGCGCCGACCTTGTTGACCGGGACCACCCCGGCGATGCCGGTATCGGCGAGGTTCTTGATGTAGCGGGTCGTGGTGCCCTTCACCGTGATCGAGTCCGCGCCGGCGAGCCGGAAGCGATAGGCGGCGTCGAAGTCGATGCCCCGCACCAGCCGGCGGACATAGTTGAACGGCTGGATGGCGATCAGCTTGTAAGGGTTGCCGGGCAACGACCGGATCGGATCGTCGGTGATCTTGTCGCAATAGACCTGGATACCCTCGTAGCAGCGGTTGATGGTCTCCTGCGCGCTGATCGAGTCGATCGCGCCCTTGAGGTTGATGTCGAAATAGTCGACCGAAGCGGTGAAGCCGGGCAGGAAGCGCGGCGAGAGCACCGCGCCGACATCCCAGGAATCGGCCTTCTCCGGCTTCAGACCGGAATTGCCGCTCGTCAGTCCCGAGTAGCTGAAGTTCTGGGGACCGTTGACAAGATCGGGCGTGAACTTCGGATTGCGCACCGTATCGCTGTTGGCGGTGCCGGCCGAGTAGAGCTCGTTGAGGTTGGGCGCGCGGATGTCGCGCGAGCGGGTGGCGCGGAAGCGGATGTCCGGGATCGGCGCCCAGGTCGCGCCGAGCTTCCAGGTGGTTACATAGCCCGAGTTGGAATAATCGGTGGCGCGGACCGCGCCGTTGAACTCGAGGCCGAGACCGAGCGGGACGACGGTCTCGAGATAGGCCTCCTTCACATTATACTCGCCGGTGAAGGGCAGATAGTTGCCGACCGACCAGCGATTGGTGGTCGTGCCATTGGCGTTGATGATCGGCTGATATTGGGTCGGCACTGTGCCGCGGATCTGCTCCTTGCGATATTCGCCGCCGACCGCGACGCTGACATCGCCCGCCCAGGTGGCGAAGGGAGTCAACGACAGGTTGAGGCCAGTGACGTACTGCTCGAGCGTCTGCTTGCGATAGGGATCGCCGAGCGCATAGGCGATCGCCGCCGGATTGGCGACACCGATGCCGAGCCGATTGAGCGGCACGCAGGCGGGATCGTCGTTGGTCGTGCTGGCGTCGACGTTGATCAGGCACTGGATCGAGCCGACGGCATAGCCGCGGGCATTGCCGGCCGGGGCGAAGGCGGCGTTGGTGGCGTTGGCCAGATTGGTCAGGTTCTGAATGGCGCGGAGCTGCTCGCGGACGTCGGAGCGGCCATATTGGCCATAGATGTCCCAGTGGGCGGGGTGGCCGAAAGCCCCGAACGTCCCTTCAGCGCCGACGACATAGCGCTGCACCTGGCGCTGGTTGTTGATCGCGCGGAACGGAAGGTCGGCGCCGGTCGAGGTGACGCTGATCTGGGTGACTCCGGCAAGCCGGGCGGCGCCGAGCTCCTGCAAGGCAAAAGCGTTGCAGGTGACCGGCACTGGATTGGCGGTGCAGCCCGTCGTGTTCAGATTGTAGGAGCCCAGATTGGGGCCGGCGTTGAACAGCACCTCCTGGTGATTGTAGGACCCCTCGGCGAACAGCTCGACGCCGCTCGCCACCTCGAAGCTCAGCCGGCCGAAGAAGCCGTAGCGATCATCCTTGGGCATGAGGCCGATGCGGCGGCCGGAATCGTTGATGAAGGCATCGGGACCCTGGGTCCGCGTCGTCACGGCGGGGCCGCCCAGCACAGGGAAATTGTAGCCGGTGCCGTAGTTGAATTGCTGCAACGAGCCGCCCTGGCCGAAATAGAGCCCGCGCAGCTGGTTCGCCGCCCCGGCCGACACCGTATTAGCGGTGATCAGGCCGCCCGGCGTCTGGTTGCCGACGCCGATCCCGCGCAGGGTGGTGAGGAATTGCGGCACGGTGGCGCTGGCGCTCCACGCCGGATTGGTGACCGCGACATAGCCGGTATGGTTCCACGGCCGGTCTTCCGGCGTGATCGAGAAGATCCCGTCCTGGTGCGCGATCTCGGCGTTGAGCATGATATGACCGCGACCGCCGGCGAAGGCGGTGCCGCCGGCGATGCTGCCGGAATAGTTGAAGCCGTCGCCGACCGTGGTGACGCCGGAATCGCCCTCGATCTTCAGGCCCTCGAACTTCTTGTTGAGCACGAAGTTGACCACGCCGGCGACCGCGTCCGAGCCGTAAGCGGAGGAGGCGCCGCCGGTGACAACCTCGACCCGATCGACCAGAGCCTGCGGGATCGTATTGATGTCGACCCAGCCGAAGACGGTCGAGCCGACCGAGCGGCGGCCGTCGATCAGGACGAGGGTGCGGTTCTCGCCGAGGTTGCGCATGTTGATTGCGTTGATGCCGGCCGAGCCGTTGGAGATGTTGAGGCGCGAATTGGCAGGCTTGGTCGAGCCCGCGAGCTGAGGCAGCTGGTTGACGAAATCGGCGATGTTGTTGGTCGGCGAGGTGTTGTCGATATCCTGCTTGGTGAGGACGGTGAGCGGGGTCGGCGACTGGAAGCCGTCGCGGACGATGCGGGTGCCGGTGACGACGATGTCCGAGCCGGCGCCGGCATTTTCCGCAGCTTCGGCGGTCTGCGCGGATGCCGCGCCGCCCGACGGCTGTTGATCGGCAGGCGCGGTCTGCGCCGAGGCCATCCCACCTGTCGCGAGCGCAAAGATGCTGGAAAAGGCGAGCAAGGTGGTTCCGGCGAGCTTACGCCTCGATCGAATGGACATTGATTCCCCCCGTGTTTTTGCCGAGATCCGGGGATACCGGACCGGCCTTCGTCCCCACTCGCATGCTACAGCGAGCCTTCCCGCTTTGCGAGATTGTTTGCACTTATATTTCGGTGAAGGTGACGGCCTACGCGGAGGAGCGTCAATGGCCCTCCTGTTTCCAATCCTTTGTGCGAGCATAACCGGAGGCTATGGCCGAACCGGCCGCTTTGCCTCAATCGGCCTGGGCCACCATCAGCAGAGCGGAGTCCATCGCTTCGGTCGCCTTCACGCCCTCGGGCACGTCGTTGGCGTAGAAGGCGAATGCCAGGCTGCGGCCGCTCGCGGTCGTCACCCAGCCCGCCAGCGCGTTGGTTCCGTTCAGCGTTCCGGTCTTGGCGAAGATCCGCCCTTCGAGCACAGTCCCCTTGAACCGCCTGGCGAGCGTGCCGTCGACCCCGCCGACCGGGAGCGTCGCCCGCCAGGCCGCGCCCCAGGGCTGGGCTGCGATCCAGCGCAGCAGGGCGACGACCCCGCGCGGCGCCACCCGATTGTAGCTCGACATGCCCGATCCGTCGGAAAGGTCCCAGGCGGTGCGAGGCACGCCGGCGCCGGCGAGCATCGCGGCGACCGCCTTGAGACCGCCGGCGATCGACCCGTCGCCGGCCTGGGCGCCGATGCGCCTGAGGATCAGCTCGGCATGGAGATTCTGGCTTTCCTTGTTGGTCCGCTTGAGATCCTCCGAAAGCGGCGGCGGGGT
>JAQGLD010000359.1 GCA_028293055.1 Alphaproteobacteria bacterium | reverse complement strand
CCGACGAATCGCAGAAGATCATCCGCGCCGGATGGGTCGCGCCCGGGCCGGCGCGAAGGGTGAGAATGCTCCAGTCGCCCTCATAATGGTCGGGGACGAAATGGTCGCTCCACGCCGCCTTGCCGAGCGCTCCGATCGACTCCGCGAGCGGCTCGGGGTCGAAGGCGAGGGGCAGCCTGACCCGATCGGGGAAGCTTTCGCGGGTTCGTGACGCGACCGGGGCGGGCTTGTCCATGGGGCCGGCCTACACTGCCCGCACCCGCTTGGACATCGAACGGCCCTCTCCACGTTGCGCCATTACCGAACCTGAAGCATTTCGCCGCTTAAGCCGAATGGGACGATCGAAAGACCGCGTGGGCCTGGCCGCGGGTCCGCACAGGGAGGTCCGGTGAACCAACACAGATATGTTCTGCGGGCGACGCGCCAGGAATCCAGGGAAAGCGCGATGGTCGTGCTCGAATCGGGCGACGCAATCGGTGTGACGATCCGCAACGTCTCCAACGACGGATTCATGGCCGAACATGAATCGTTCGTTCGGATCGGCAGTCAGGTATCGCTTGGCTGGCCCGGCGAAGGGCTTCGGCACGCGCAGGTACGATGGGCGCTGTCCGGCCGCTTCGGAGCTGCGTTCGAAGATGGCAAGGCTGCGGGTAGACAGGTACTCGGAACCGCCTGAGCGCCCGCTCACCTTCCTGATTTACGAAACCTTGAGCGCCGAGCGTTTCGCCGGCCGCAAAGCGCTTGAGCCCCGCCGTCCGGCCGTCGCCGGAGACGGGGCTCCCGCCAGCCCTCGGCCCCCCAAGAGGGCGTCGCAAGACCGAACGTGGGCCTGGTCCAGGCTTGTCCGCGTCTCTAGTCCGGTTTGGTGACTGCGCCGCTAAGACTCAGGGTGGACGGCGCGTTAACCCTGTTCGCTCGACCGGCCGTTCGAAGCGCAACCCTCGCAATCACGCCTCGACCGTTACCAGTCTCCGGATATCCTCGCCGACGAAGCCGACCGCTTCCGCCTGGGCGACGCCCGCAAGCAAGGCGACATCGTAGAGCTCTTCGATGATCCCCTCGAACCGTAGCCACTCGACGACGCGCCCGGTTTCGAGGTCGACGACGATCAGCCCGCAGCGCGGCAGCGCATCCTTGGCCTCGAGGCGATCCTGCAGCTCCAGCCCGTGGAACGTCGCATCGCTGCGCGGCCGCGACAGGCCGATGACCGCATAGGGCCCGACGAAGGCAAGTCCCCGCGCGTAACCCGGGCAGAAGGCGACCGGCTCGAACCGCCCGCTCGCTTGGTCGACCCAGCCGAACTCGCCGGTTCCGGAGTTGAGCAGCCAGAGCCGCCCGTCATGGAGCCGCGGCGAATGGGGCATCGACAGGCCGGACGCGACGATCTCGCCCGACGCCATGTCCACGATCACGCCGCCGTCGCGCCGGCGCTCTCGCCATCCATCCGCAACATCCGAACGGCTCACCGCGGTCACGAAGGCCGGACGATCCTCATCCATGGCGAGCCCGTTGAGGTGGCAGCGGTCTTCGCCGACCAGCGCGCTGATGAAAGGAGGGCGCCACAGCGCGCGAAAGCTGGAATGATCGCTGATCGTGGCTAGGCAGTTGAAGGCGGCATTGATGAAGATCGGCCGGGCCGCGCCTTCCCCGACATCGCCCATCCCGATGTCGTGAATGTCGATCTCTCCGGTCACCCGCCCTTCGCGCGGAACGAACCGGCGGGTCGCGCCGCGCGCCGTCATCGCGCCCTCGGCAAGATCGTTCTCGAAGCGCCAGAGGATCGCCTTGCTCGACGCCCACAAGGCCTGGCCGTCGGTCCACAAGCCCTGGCAATGCTCGAGCCGCCGCTCGTGGGCGCGCAGGCCGCCGCCGGGCTTGCGGCCGATCAGGAGGAGGCGCCCCGCCTGGTATGTGGTCAGGGCCAGGCTGACATCCTGCTCCGCGAGCCAGTCATAAAAGCCGGGCGAGGAAGCGACTGCCGGCCCCGGCTTTTTGGCCGGCGCGGAGGCAGCTGTCTCCGGGATCGTTGACGCCATTTTCTCCCTTTTCCAAGCCTATCTAGAGCATCGTGCCGAAGAGTGGGTACCGGTTTTTCCGGTGGAAACGATGCGTTGCGGTCGACCGGCAACAGCGGCATCACCGCCGACCAGCCGCTGGGCGGCGCCATCCAGGAGGATAGTCAGCCGGGTCTTGCGAATCCGGGCCCGCTTCCTCCATCATCGATCGAGATCATATGCTCGACCTCGTCAGTCCTGAAGTTCCATTGCGATGTTTCGCAAGCTTCGGCTGGCGGCCTAAAGAAGAGTCCCGGTCGAGGACAGTGCGACGCAAGGTTCCTGCCCGGCTGTAATGACTCAAGCTATGGTTTCGACAGGAAAAACATGCTCTAACCTGCTCGGGACTCAGGAAGGCGTCGGGGCGCTCTCCTAAGCTGCTTGGTTTGGAGCGACGGGGGATCGAATGCCTAATGCCGCCCCTTCGGGCGCCAGTCGGACGCTGACGATCCCGCGCAGCTATGCGCTGCACAAAGGCGACTTCGGTTTCAGCGACAGTGACGGCGACGCCTTCAAGGCAGTGATCGTTACCACCCTGCCGGGCGCGGGGACGCTCTATTACGATTCCAACCTGTCTCTCGGCGGCGGCCGCAGCGCGGTCCTCGTCGGCCAGACGATCAGCGCGGCGGACATCCTCGCGGGCAAGCTGACCTATGTGGCGCCGGCCGGGGTGAGCGGTGCGAATTATGCGCATTTCACCTTCCAGGTGCAGGACAATGGCGGCACTGCGGGCGGCGGGGTCGACATCGACCAGAGCCCCAACACACTGACCTTTAACCTGGTCGCGAGCGCGCCGACGTTCCGCAGCCTGATCGACCTCACCGGCCTGTCGGCAGCCGACGGGTTCAAGATCCAGGGCGATGCGGCCGGCGACCTTGCCGGCCGCGGCGTATCGTCCGCGGGCGACGTCAACGGCGATGGCTTCGCCGACATCCTTATCGGCGCCAGCGGCAATGACAGCGGCGGGCCCAATGCCGGGGCCGCCTATGTGATCTTCGGCAAATCGGGCGGGTTCGGGACGC
>JAQGLD010000336.1 GCA_028293055.1 Alphaproteobacteria bacterium | reverse complement strand
GTCCATCACCAGCGGCCTTTCGACGCCGTGCGGGGTCTCGAAACGGCAGGTGAGGCCGAGGAATTTCTGCCAGGCGAGGCGCGGTCCGGCGACCGGGCCGGCGCCGCGGGCGTCGAGCACTGCGCCGGCAATACCTTCGCCGCCCGCGAGCGTCACGCCGGCGGCGTCGAGCGTCTCGATGGCCGTGCCGAGCCGATATTGATCCGGACGAAGCCTGGCACGGACGAGGCCGTCCAGGTCCCGGGACGAGATGCTGTTATAGGCGGTGTCGAGCCGCCGCTCGCGCCCTGGAAACAGAAGCTCGTGTCCCGCCCATCGTCGGGCGCCGAGCATGTCGGTAAGCCATTCGTTCCGGGGTGGGATGTCGCTGTCGAAGAAGGACCAGATGTGATTTCCGCCGAACGTCTCGCCGGCCTCGATCAGCAGGAAAGGCAGGTCCGGTCTCCGCTCGGCGAGCGCAAGTGCGGCGAGGCAGCCGGAAAGGCCGCCGCCGGCAATGATCAGCGGCGCGCCGTTGGACGCCCCCTTGCGCGACCGCCCCCGAAAGGACGAAGAGGCGCGGCCATGCGAGCCCTCGAGACCCTCCTCCTTGCCGCTGCCGCGGTCCTGAGCGGCGGAGCTGCCGCGCCCCCCGGTCGCATCGAGCTGCGGATCGAGCATTTGAGAAATGCGCGGGGAGCCGTTCAAATGTGCCTCACCGCCAAGGCGGCCGGCTTCCCGGATTGCGCAAAGGACATGCAGGCCGTCACCCGCACCGTCCCGGCCGATGCCGCTGCAAGCATCCGCTTCGAAGGAGTGCGGCCCGGCACATATGCGCTTGCGATTTTCCACGACGAGAATGGCAACAAGAAACTCGACACCTTTCTCGGTATCCCGCGGGAAGGCTTCGGATTTTCGCGGAACCCGACGGTACGATTCGGCCCGCCGCGTTTCGCTCAGGCAGGCTTCGAAGTCGGCGACGGAATCGCGCGCGTCACGGTCAGGATGCAATACCTGCTTTAGTCCATGTGGCTCGCGCAGCGCCCTCCGGCTAGCCGAGGCCTTCCGGGGGGAATGGCAAGGCTGCGATGGCGCATTTCTCTGCGAGCCCGATCCCTGCTCTCCATGAAACGGCCGCCCGACCGGCGGTCGAGATCCTGCTCGCCGCGCCGCGCGGCTTCTGCGCCGGGGTTCGCCGCGCGGTGGACGCCGTGGACAGTGCGATCGACCGCTTCGGCGCGCCCGTCTACGTGCGTCGCGCCATCGTTCACAACATGGAGGTCGTCCGGGCGCTCGAACGCCGCGGTGCGATCTTCGTCGAGGAACTGGACGAGGTGCCGACCGGCGCCGTGGTCATCTTTTCGGCCCACGGCGTCGCGCGCGAGATCGAGGCGCAGGCCGAGACCCGCGGGCTGCGCTGGTTCGACGCGGTCTGCCCGCTGGTCCGCAAGGTCCATCGCGAAGTCGCGGCGCATCACCAGAGCGGGCGCCGCATCCTGCTGATCGGCCATGACGGCCATCCTGAGGTGATCGGGACGACCGGCCGGCTGGCGCCTGGCCAGGTCACGCTGGTCCGCAACGCCGACGAGGTCGCCGGGCTGGATCTCGATCGCGACGCGCCCGTGGCGTACGCCGTTCAGACCACCTTCTCCGCCGACGAGGCACACGATACCGTGGCTGCGCTGGAGGCTCGCTTTTCCGATCTGGCCGGGCCGAGGCGCAGCGACATCTGCTATGCCACGACCAACCGCCAGGCGGCGGCGAAGGCCATCGCCGGCCGGGTGGAGGCAATGCTGGTCGCCGGGGATCCACTCTCGTCCAATGCGGCCCGTTTGTGCGAGGTCGCGCTCTTGGCCGGCTGCCCGCGGGTCGATCTGGTCGCCAGCGCGGACGAGATCGACTGGGAGGCCTTCGGAACGCCGGCGAGCATCGGAATCACCGCCGCCGCGTCGGCTCCGGAGCACATCGTCGACGGCCTCCTCGAGGCGTTGCGCAGCCGCTTCGATACCCGCGTGGAAGAGGCTGGGGCCGTGCTTGAAACGACCGTGTTCAAGCCGCTGGAATTCGGCTGAGATGCTGGATCAGGTCCAGTCCAGGCGGCCGGCGCTCGGGCAGGCCCTGGCCGAGACGGCGACGGCGATCGACCGCCTGTTCGACCGGACGCTTGCAGTTCCGCGGGATTCGCGCGGCAGGCTGGTCGAGGCGATGCGCTATGCGGCGATAGGCGGCGGCAAGAGGCTGCGGCCACTGCTGGTGCTTGCGTCGGGTGCCCTGTTCGGAGTCCCCCGAAACCACCTGCTGAGGGCAGGAATGGCGGTCGAATGCATCCACGTCCATTCGCTGATCCACGACGATCTTCCGTGCATGGACGACGATGCGCTGCGCCGCGGTCGCCCCACGGTGCACATCGCTTATGACGAAGCGGTGGCGGTGCTCGCCGGCGACGCCTTTCTGGCGCTCGCCTTCGAGACCCTCGCCTCGCCGTCCACCCATCCCGACGCCCAGGTCAGAAGCCACCTCGTCCTGGCCCTGGCGCGCCGTTCGGGCGCCGCGGGCATGGCCGGCGGGCAGATGCTGGATCTCGCCGCGGAGGCCGAGGCGGAGCTCGACCTCGACGCCGTCACGCGCCTGCAGCGACTGAAGACCGGCGCCCTGATCCGCTGGTCGGTCGGTGCCGGCGCTATCCTCGGCGACGCGCCGGCCGACGCGATAGCGAGCCTGATGGCCTATGCGCAATGCCTCGGCCTCGCCTTCCAGATCGCCGACGACCTGATCGATGCGGCCGGCGACGAGTCTTGCGCGGGCAAGCGGCTGCGCAAGGATGGAGATCGGGGCAAGAAGACCTTCGTCGGGCTGCTCGGAATCGATCGGGCGCGAGACCGGGCCGAACGCCTCGCCGACCAGGCCGAGGACCATCTCCGCGACTTCGGCCCCGCTGCCGACCTGCTTCGGGATATCGCGCGCTTCGCGGTCGAGCGGGATCGCTGACCCCGGCGCCTCCCGGCTCAGATCCCTGCTTCGACCGCGATCCGGATCGCGTCCGCGGAGGTCGGCACCTCGAGCCGTCGGAGCAAGGCTGCGCGGTGCATCTTGACGGTCTTTTCGTCGATGCCCAGCCGATAGGCGATCTGCTTGTTGCGAAGGCCGAGGCTCATGTCCTTGAGCACCTGGCCCTGCCGCGGAGTCAGCGCTGCGATGCGGGCCCTCGCCGCCGCTGCGCGGGCCACCGCGGGATGCAGCGTCGCGGTACCGACATCGACCTGGGAGCCGAGAAAATAGGCCGGCGCGCCGTCGGCTCCGATGATCGGCGCCACCATCACCGCGTTCCAGAAGCTGCTGCCGTCCTTGCGATAGTTGAGCAGCTCGGTGAGGCCGGGAAGAGCCTTTTCGACCGCCTCGCTAAGCACCGCCGAAGCCTTTGGATCGGTCTCAGGCCCGGCGAGGAAGCGGCAGTTGCGGCCGATGATTTCCGCTTTTTCGTAGCCGGTCAGCCGGCAGAAGGCAGGGTTTGCAGCGACCAGCGGATTGTCGGGCAAGCGCGGGTTGGTGACCACCGTCGCGATCGGGCTCAGGTCGATCGACTCGAACAGCCCGGTGGCGAAGGAATCGAGCGGCGCTGCCGGGCTCAAGGCGGGCCGCTCTTGCCGCCCTTGCGGCGGCTGTAGAAGGCGGCGAGCCTGTCGCGGAATTCGCTGCCTCCGAAGGAATCGTCGAAGCTCTGGTCGTGCAGTTCATGCCGTGCACGATCGACTCCGGCGATCAGCGCCTTGAGCGTTGCTACGCTCGCCTTGCTGTTCTCCGCGATCCGGCCGGCAATCTCGACCGCGCGTGCCTCCGCGGAGGCGCAAGCGAGCTGGACCAGGCCGATGCGCGCGGCCTCGGTGGAATCGATGGTCTCGGCGGCGAACAGCAGGCGCGCCGCCTGCCCATGGCCGACCGCGTCGACCAGCCGCTCGACATCCTCGCGCGGATAGGAAATGCCGAGCTTGGCGGGCGTCACCGCGATCCTGGCGCGCTCGCCGGCGACGCGCAGGTCGCAGCCTAGCGCCAGCGCCACGCCGGCGCCGAAGCAATCGCCGTCGATCACCGCGATCGTCGGGATCTCCAACCTCGGCAGTGCGTCGATTGCATCGCGCATCATCTTGCGGAAAGGCGGACGGGCTCGCGCATCATCGGCCAGACCGGCCAGCTCGCCGAGATCCGAACCCGCGCAGAACGCTCCCGGCGCGTCGGAGCGGAGCAGCAGCACCCGCGCGTCGGAAGCGGCCACGCCGCGGATCGCCGCCGCCAGCGCGCGCCAGCCTTCCGCGTCGAGCGCGTTGCGCGTCGCCGGGCGGACAAGTCGGATCGCCGCTATCGGGCCGGAAGTGTCGAGCCGGATCATGGCGCGACGCTACGTCAATCCGCCGGGGAGATACAGTGGGCAGCTTTTGCCGGGCGCAGCCGCCAGACTCGGCCCTCGGCCCGGAGCTTGTTGTTTCTTTGGCCCTCTTGGTCGTCTTGGGCGGCGGGGCGGACTTGCTCGTGCTGGTCGAAGGCCTGGCCGTCGAGGCCGACTTTTTCGAGGGCGACGGCGGCCTTGGCCGAGGCTTGGCGGGCCAGCTGGGCTTGGATCGCGTCCTCCAGCCGCACTCATCCGCCGACGCGAAGTTGCCCGGTCATCCCCGGATGGTATCGGCATGCAAACATGAATGCGCCGGCGCGCGCGACGCGGATCCTGGCGCTTCTTCCGGGCGGCAGGTCGAGATCGAAACTCCGGTCGGCTGCGGTCGCGCTGTGCCGGAACATGTCGCGATTGATCCACAGGATCGTGTCGCCGCGCCGTATCTCCTCGGGGACGGCCCCGAACTTCATGTCCTTGATCACGATCTCGCGGCGCCCAGGGCCGATACCGGTGCCAGTGCCGCGGAGATACGAAGCGCGAATCCCAGGCGGCGCGGCGCCATACGACACGTGCTCGAGCAGGCGATCGCCGCGCTTCCGGACGGCTTTCGCCAGGTGTTCGTGCTGCGCGAGGTCGAAGGCCTCAACGTCGACGAGACCGCCGAAGCGCTCGACCTGCTTCCCGCCACGGTCAAGACCCGGCATCTGCGCGCGCGCCGCCGCCTCCAGCAGACGCTTGCCCCGGAAATGAAGGCGGCGCTATCCGGCGCCTTCCCGTTCGCGGGCGCGGCTTGCGAGCGCATGACCGGGCGCGTGCTCGGTGGCATGGCAGGCGGCGGCGCTCCCTCGAAACGCGCCAGCTAGCAAAGCAGGCGCGACCTCCAGGATCGCGCATGCAGGGCGGTTCGGCGCGCCGGCGCCTTGCCCGGAAGTCAGATCCGTCCGGACGAACCCCGCCGGATCAACTTGATGATCGCGAGCAGGATGATGGCGCCGAGCAGCGAGTAGAGCACCGAATAGATGTTGAGCGGGGCGTTGATGATCGACGCGCCGCCGCCGAACAGGAAACCGGCGATCAGCGCTCCAACGATTCCGACGACGATGTCGAACAGGATTCCGCCTCCGGTGCGCATGATCATGCTCGCGATCCAGCCGACGACCGCGCCTACGACGAGAAGGATGATGAGGCCCATGATTTTCTCCTAAGCAAGGCGATCCCCCTGGATCACGAGGTCTAGACTCTTTCGGTGCCGCAACGGTTCCTCCTCCACTTGCGGGAACACCAACCGGATTTCAGCGTTTTCCCATCGTCCGCGTTTTCGGACGAGTAGAGTCTGGGAGTGAGCCCATCATGAAAACGATTCTTTCTTTCGCTCTTGCGGCCGGCGTTGCCGTTGCCGCGGTTGCGCCTGCAAATGCCAGCGAGGGCTGCGGCCGTGGCTACCATCGCGGTCCCGCCGGCCATTGCCGGCCCAATCGCGGCCCCGGTTATGGCCCCGGCTATGTCGCGGTCGCCCCGAACCTGGTCATCGGCAATTTCTATCGCGGCCGCGGCTATTGGGACGGTCATCGCTACTATCAGCATCGCGAACGCTGGCATGATAACTGGCGGTACCGCTAAGCGGGCCATCAGC
>JAQGLD010000330.1 GCA_028293055.1 Alphaproteobacteria bacterium | reverse complement strand
GGCCCCCTCGAGCCGCACCGCACCGTCGGGCGCGACGCGCACCGTAAAGATCACCGCCGGCCGGGGACCGTCCGGCAGCAGGCTCGCCGCGCCTTCGCTCAGCACCGGCGGGAAGAGGCCGGCCTTGCCGTCGGGCAGATAGAGCGTCGTGCCGCGCCGCCAGGCTTCGGCGTCCACCGCGTCGCCGTCGTCGACGAACCAGGCGACATCGGCGATTGAGTACGCGAGAATCAGGTCGCTCCCGCGGCGCTCGATCGCGAAGGCCTGGTCGAGGTCGGTCGACGAGGCGGGGTCGAGCGTGACGAAATTCCGCTCGGTGCGGTCGACATGCGCGCTTGGGCGGCGCTTCGCCGCTTCGGCAGCGGCCGCGAGCACTGGCTGCGGAAACGAATCCGGGACATGATATTGGGCTCGGATCGCGCGGAGGCCGCGGGTCAGGGCGCCCTTGGGGTCTTTGATCGCCTTCATCTGCAAGTCTCGTAGGCGGTGGCGACGGATTGCGGAAGGCCGGTGCGACGGCTTCGCTTGGCGGTGTTCAGGATGGGAACGATGGTGTCCGGTGGAGCGTATGGCCGCGACAAGGAGACAATTCATGCGTGTAATGCTTAAAGCTCTGGTGGTGAGCGCACTGCTCGCCGGAACCGCGATGGCGCCGGCCGAGGCGCAGCAGCGGCACGGCACGATGGTTTCGCGCACCCAGACCAGCACGGTACATTATCGCGAGATCGGGGTGTCCCGCGGCCACAAATGGCGCAAGGGCCAGAAGCTCGCCCGCAATGACCGTCGCTATGTCGTCAGCGACTGGAATCGCCGCGGCCTGCGCGCCCCGCCGCGCGGCTATCAGTGGGTTCGCGAGAACAACAATAGCGGCGACTATCTGCTCGTTGCCGCAGCGACTGGACTGATCGCCAGCATCCTGGCGCAATAGTCCCATTAGCCTTGATCGCGAAACGAACCCCTCCCGGCAGAGCGGGAGGGGTTCGTTGTCATGCCCATGTCGGCACCGATCGATCACCCACGGTCTTGAGGATCGGATCGGCGGGCCGCATAAGCGTGGTCTCGCGAGCTCGGAGGCGACGGGGATGGGCGACTTTCCGAAGGACATTTTCACCGAGTCGGCGGATGTCGATCCCGACACGCTCGCCAATCTCGGCCCGCTGCGCCGCCTCGCCGGCACCTGGCGCGGCGAAAAGGGGCAGGACATAAACCCCAAGGCCGACGGGCCCGAGCGGCGCGTCTTCATGGAAACGATCGACATGCAGCCGATCGACCCGCAGGCCAACGGCCCGCAATTGCTCTACGGCCTGCGTTACCATGTCCACATCAACACGCCCGAAGAGGCGATCACTTTCCACGATCAGGTCGGTTACTGGCTTTGGGAGCCCGCGACCGGCTTGGTGATGCAGACGGTGGCGATTCCGCGCGGTCAGGTGGCGCTCGCCTCGGGCCTGGCTGCGCCCAACGCGGGCAGCCTGGTGCTCAATGCGGTCCGCGGCGCGACCGATTCCGGAATCTGCTCGACCCCGTTCCTCGAGCATGCGTTTCGCACCGATGCCTACAGGATCGAGGTCACATTCCATCCCGACGGATCGTGGAGCTATGTCACCAGCACGACTCTCGTCGTTCGCGGCCAGGCCGAGCCGTTCGACCATCGCGACGAGAACCGCCTCACCAGGATCGCCGAGCCAAGGCGGAACCCGCTGGCTTTGTCTCCGGTCGCCCCGATGATCATCGCCACCCCGACCTGAGGCCGCGGCGCCGAGCCGCCGAACTTAGAACGGTTTCGTTATCGAAAGCATCATTGCCGGCGCGCTGATTCCGCCGACACTATGCTCTTCGGCATGCATGTCGATCTTCGCGCCCATGAAGCTGGTCTGGACGCGCAGCGGCGGCTCGACATAGCGATTGGGATCGACGGTCGGCAGTTTATCGATCCGGGCGTGGCCGCAGACGACGATCTCGTCGCCCCGCTGGTTGGCGCAGGGATCGCTGTTCGTGGCGCGACCTATGTCGAAGTCGCCGACTCCGGGGATGAGCGATGGCGGAGGAGGCGGGTCGGAGCCTGCGGTCAGCAACACCATGGCAAGAAGCTTCATCCGCACCCCCCTTGTCGACGACGAATAGAGGCTGTGCGGGATTGCCGGGAGATGAACAAATCCTCGCGGCTCCTGCTCAGTCCAGGGCAGGGCGCCAGGCCCCGAACATGGCCTGCCGACGGATGGCGGAGGCGAGTGCCGGCGGAAGCTGCCGCCGGACCGCGCTGAAATGTCCTGCGCCAGGCCCGCGACTGCCCTGCTCGTAGAGCCGCGCCTGCTGCGGCGTCAGCCAGCCGTCCGGCCCGCCGGGCGAGCGATAGTGCATCGCGGTCCAGCCTTCGGAGCGGATATGGGCGTCCATCCAGCAGTCGAGGAAGGCGGCGAAGCCGGTCAGATCCATATTCCCGCTTGATCTCCACGGCCGGCCGAGAAAGACCGAGGCATCGGGCACCCCGTGCTCCCGCAGCAGCCGGCCTTGCTCGAAGGCGAGGCCGATCGCCTGGCGCTCGGGGGTGCTCGGTGCCGCGACATAGCCCTGGATCGCGGCGCCAGGGACAAGGCGCGAGACGATCGTGCAGCGCCGGAACAGAGCCGCCGCGCCGCCGAAGATGAAATCGGTTCCGCCACTGATCGTGCATCCGTCGAACAAGGCCCTGCCTTCGCGGGCATAGAGCGTGTCCTGATAGCCGAGGATGCGGCAATCCCCGACGATTGTCCGGTCGGCCCCACCGGCGAGCGAGAGCGCGACGGCCTGCCGTCCGCCATGCTCCCCGCTCGGAATGCTGCGAAGGAAGTCGAAGCTGTTGGCGATAATGAGGTTGGACAGGGTGACGTCCGCCGCTTCGATGGTGAGCGTCGCCGATCCGCCAGTGCCCCATGGCTTGCCGTCGGGGCTCGGCTGGCCCGCCGAAGCTCCAACAGTGATGAGGCTCGCCTTTCCGAGTCCGGCCAGGACCAGGCCTGGACGGTCGATGCGGATTTTCTCTTGATAGGTGCCGCTATCGATCCCGATCAGGAACGCGCCGTTCCTGCGGCGGGCGACGTCGAGCGCCGCTTCGAGCGAGGGTAGAGCTCCGGAATGGCCGCGGCGGCTGACGATGGCGTCGAAGCGACGTAGCGTGGGGGCGCTGGCGGCTGTGGATCGCGCCCACGCGCGAAACGGAAGTGCGAGAGCGGCCACGCCGAATGCGCCCAGCCCGACAAGGTCCCG
>JAQGLD010000311.1 GCA_028293055.1 Alphaproteobacteria bacterium | reverse complement strand
CGATGCGCGCGGTTACCGGCAAGCCGATCAAGTTCGCAGGCGTCGGCGAAGGCATAGACGCGCTCGAGGGCTTTCACCCGAGCCGGGTCGCCGGGCGGATCCTGGGCATGGGCGATGTCGTCAGCCTGGTCGAGCGCGCCCAGGAGACGATCCAGGTCGAGGAAGCCGAGGCCCTCGCGAAAAAGATGGCCAAGGGTCAGTTCGACCTCAACGACCTTCGCAACCAGCTCGCTCAGATGCAGCGCATGGGCGGCCTCAGCGGCCTCGCGGCGATGCTTCCCGGTATGAAGAAGGTGCAGGGCGCGATGGGCAATGTCGACAGCAAGATCCTCGTCCATATGGACGCGATGATCGGATCGATGACTCCCAAGGAACGGCTTCGTCCGGAGCTGATGAACGCCAAGCGCAAGATTCGGGTCGCCAAGGGCTCGGGCACGACCGTGCAGGAGGTCAACAAGCTCCTCAAGATGCACCAGGATATGGCCACCACGATGAAGAAGATCCGCAAGATGGGCGGTCTTGCCAAGCTGGGTGCGATGTTCGGCGGCGGCGGCGGCGGCGGGATGGGCGGGCTCGGTGGAATGGGCGGGCCCGGCGGTATGGGGGGAATGGGCGGTCCCGGCGGCTCAGCCCCGCCAGGCCTTCCAGGCGCTGGAGGCGCTCCGTTCAACCTGCCGCCCGGCTTCGACAAGTTCATGAAGAAATAGAACCAATCGCAAGACTTATTTGAAAGGAAACGAAAATGTCAGTTGCTATCAGGCTCTCGCGCGGCGGCGCGAAGAAGCGGCCTTATTACAAGATTGTCGTCACCGATTCGCGCACCGCGCGCGACGGCAAGTTCATCGAGCGGATCGGCAGCTATAATCCGCTGCTTCCCAAGGACAGCCCCGAGCGGGTCAAGCTCGACGCCGATCGCGCGCGTCACTGGCTCTCGGTCGGCGCTCAGCCGTCCGATCGGGTCGCCCGCTTCCTCGACGCCGCCGGCGTCCGCGAGCGCGCGGTCCGTTCCAACCTGAAGAAGGGCGAGCCGGGCGACAAGGCCAAGGAGCGCGCAGAGGAGCGCGCGACTCGTGATGCCGAGGCCGCCGAGGCTGCTTCCGCCGCCGAGGCCGCGGCGGAGGAAGAGACGGTCGAAGTCGCAGCCGAGGCGATCGAGGCCGCCACTCCGGAAGCCGAGGCTGCCCCCGTCGCGGAGGAAGCTCCTGCCGAGGAAGCCGCCGCTCCGGTCGAAGACGCCGCTCCTGCCGAGGAAGCTGCCGCTCCGGTCGAAGAGGCTGCTCCTGCCGAGGAGCCTGGCGCTCCTGTCGAAGAAGCTGCTCCAGTCGAGGAACCTGCTGCCCCCATCGAGGAAGCTGCAGCTCCGGCGGAAGAAGCCGCTGCTCCGGCCGAGGCCGACGAGGCCACTCCTGCCACGGAGGCCAGCAACGAGGGCCAATCCGCGTCTGAGCCCGCCGAAGGCGCCCCCGAAGCGGCTCCGGCCGAGGGCGCGGAGAAGGCTGAGTAATGTCGAGTTCTCGCAGAGCGGTATCGTACGCGTTCTGCGCTGACTGCCCCCTCCCCTTGATGGGGAGGGTTGGGGAGGGGTGGACTCTCCGCGCACTCGGCGCGGGTCTCTTGGTCCACCCCCACCGGACCTCCCCCATCAAGGGGGAGGAATGAAATGACCGATGAAAAACCCGTCACCCTCGCAGCGATCGCCGGAGCCCATGGCCTTGGCGGCGAGGTGCGGCTGAAGCTGTTCGCGGAGGGCGTCGACAGCATCAAGTGGCACAAAAGGGTCAAGGTGGGCGAACGCGAGCTCACTATGTCGTCGGTCAAGCCAAGCTCGCCATTCCCGATCGCGCGCTTCGCCGAAATCGCCGACCGCAATGCCGCGGAGGCCTTGCGCGGCCAGCTCGTCACCGTCCCGCGTTCGGCGCTGCCGCCGCTCGCCGACGGGGAATATTATCATGCGGACCTGATCGGCCTGCCCTGCGAAAGCCGGGACGGCGAGGCGCTCGGCAGCATCGTCGCGGTCGAGAATTTCGGCGCCGGCGACATCATCGAGATCGAGCGCCCCGACGGGCGCAAGGTCATGGTGCCTTTCCGAGACGGGATCGCCGACCTCGTGGACGCCAGGATGATCGTGGATCCCGTGTTTCTCGCCTAGTGTGCTCGAGCCAAGGGGATTGCTTGGCGGCTCGGAAGACACGGCGCACAAGGTAATGCCGGACAAGGGCCGGTTCGGGGAGCCCGAACCGAGTCGAGCCGAAGCTTAGGCGGCTGATCGGCCGGCTTTCGGCGGGAGAGCGGACAAAGGCTCGCCGGTCGCCACATTGTCCGGAAGCTGTCCGGCGAGCAGCTGGCGAACCCCGGCGCCCGGTATCGCCTGCCCGAACAGCCATCCTTGCCCGTCCGAGCAACCGAGCGCCTCGAGGCGGGCGCGCACGCCTTCGGATTCGACTCCTTCGGCGGTGATCGGGAGCTTCAGCGAATGGCCGAGGCCGGCGATCGTAGTGACGATCGCATTGCTCTGATCGTCGGTCAGCAGAGCGCTGACGAAGCTGCGATCGATCTTGATCCGATCGAACGGCAGCGATTTCAGCTGGGTCAGCGATGCGTAGCCGGTGCCGAAATCGTCGAGCGAGATGCTGATCCCGCTATTCTTGAGGCTCTCGACCGTTGCGACCGCGAGCTCGCGCGATTCGAGCAGTGCGCTCTCGGTGATCTCGAGCTCGAGCCGCCCGGCCGGAAAGCCGGTTTCCGCAAGCAATTTAAGAATCCTTTGCGCGAGCTGCGGATCCTTGAACTGGACCGATGAGAGGTTGACCGCGAGGTTGAGCGCGTTCGGCCAGTCTTTGGCTTCAAGCAGGGCGCTGCGCATGACGTGGGCCGATAGCGCAGAGATCAGGCCGCTGCTTTCCGCAATCGGAATGAACTCGGCCGGCTCGAGCATTCCGCGCTGTGGGTTTTGCCAACGCGCGAGCACCTCGAAGCCCTTGAGCTCGCCCGAGCCGAGATTGATCAGGGGCTGGTAGAAAGGCACGAACTCGCCCCGCGTGATGCCGGCGCGCATCTCCTCCTCGAGCGCGTTGCGAAGATCGAGCTCGCGTTCCATCTCGGGCTCGAACCAGACGAAGCGGTTCCGGCCCAGTCGCTTCGCCTCGTACATGGCGATGTCGCTGCGCCGCATGGCGGTCTCGGCGCTCGCGACCGATAGGTCGATGGTCGAAACTCCGAGTGAGGCGGAGACGTGCGCGACGACATGCTCCAGCCGCACCGGCTCGCCGAGCCTGGCGACCATCGCCGCTGTGATCGAGTCGACTGCCTCGGCCGTGAAGCGGCCGGGCATCAGCACCGCGAACTCGTCACCGCCGAGACGTGCGCAGCAGGCCTCGTCCGGCACCTGGGCGCGCAAAGTGCCGCCGACGAACTGGAGCAGCTGGTCGCCGGCGGCATGGCCGTAAAGGTCGTTGACCTTCTTGAAATGGTCGAGGTCCAGCAGGATCAATATGCCGTGGGGCGAGGGTTGTTCGAGCAACAGCTCGAGCGCGCGGACCAGCTTGCGCCGGTTGGCGAGCCCGGTGACATGGTCTGAATTTGCATTTTCATGCGCACGGCGCTCTGCCTCCGCATTGGCTGCCAACGCGATGCCGAGATCGCGCGATCGCCGCCAGCCGAAGATGATCACTGCGATATTGAGGATGAACGCGGTGAGCAGGCCGGCATGATCCGCGAACGAGGCGGGATCGATGCCGAGCGATCCGGGCACGATCTCGCTTCCGATTCCGACGAAGGTCGCGATCGCCGCGAACGTCGCGCAAGTGGTGATGAGATGGCTGGAGGCGAGCTCCACGGCGCTGCTGCGCGGTTCGGATGGCATGTGCGCTGGCTCGTCTTCCGCTCTGAATAATTCCCGGCCCCTCGCAGATATCAGCGAGCCTTTGCGAAAGGCTTAATGTCCTCCGATCCGCTACGCATCGGCCGGCTCCGCGGTCTCGGCGGGCAGACGGCAGATGTCGACCCACGATCGCGCGACGAGCGCCGATAGCCGCTTCGGGGTCACCCTCACCGAGCTGTTGAGCGAGCCTGCGGCCGGATACACCTCGTCAAAGGCGCGCAGGCTTACATCCAGATAGATCGGCAAAGCGGCGGGCAGACCGAACGGGCACACGCCGCCGACCGGGTGGCTGGTGACGTCGAGCGTCTCATCGGCGCCGAGCATGCGGGGCCGTCCGCCGAACTGGGCCTTGGTCTTCTGGTTGTCGAGCCGGGCATCGCCCCGGGTGACGAGCAGGAAGGTCTCGTCCTTGACCCTTATCGCAAGCGTCTTGGCGATCCTGCCCGGCTCCACGCCGAGCGCCTCTGCGGCGAGATCGACCGTGGCGGTGCTGATCTTGGTCTCGATGATCGGAAGGTCGGGCGCGTGCTCGGCGAGCCATGCTCGGACGGATTCGAGGCTCATCGCACTTCAGCCTGTCATGAGGTTCGCACGAGCGCGCAAAGTGAAACGGCGAAAACTCTCGCGCTGCGCGAGTTGGCTCCCCGGGACGGATTCGAACCATCGACCAACCGGTTAACAGCCGGTTGCTCTACCGCTGAGCTACCGGGGAGCAGCCTCTCGGGCGAGGCGCGCCTATAGCAATGCTTTTTCACGGCTGGCAAGCGCTTAGCTCCCGACCCGCCATTTAGCGGCTGCGGCAGAGCCCGGTCAGGCGGCGAACTGCTCCATCGAGATGCGCTCGTCGAGGGCATGTTCCGGGTCGAACAGCAGGGTGAGTGCAAGCCTGCGATCGATCGAGACGTCGACGGTCGCCACCTCGCGAACCTCGAGCTGGTCCGCGACCGCGAGGACCGGCCTCTTCTTCGGGTCGAGCACCCTCAGCGAGATTTTGAGGTCGTCGGGAATCAAGGCGCCTCGCCAGCGCCGGGGGCGGAACGGGCTGATCGGCGTCAGCGCCATAAGATTGGAGCCGAGCGGAAGGATAGGCCCCTGGGCGGAGAGATTGTAGGCGGTGGAACCGGCCGGAGTGGCGACGAGGACTCCGTCGCAGACGAGCTCCGGAAGGACGACCCTGCCATTCACCGACACCTCGATCCACGCCGTCTGCCGAGTCTCGCGGAGCAGGGAGACTTCGTTGATTGCCGGGTGGGAAATGCTCGTCCCGTCGACCGTCACTGCTTCCATGCGCAGTGGCACGACCGAGAAGGACTTGGCGCGATTGACCCGCTCGCGCAGGGCTTCGATCCGCCAGTCGTTCATCAGGAAGCCCACCGTGCCCCGGTTCATCCCGAACACGGGGCAGATCTTCCCGCGCTGGAGCATTTCGTGGAGGGTCTGGAGAAGGAAGCCGTCGCCTCCGAGCGCGACGATCTGCTCCGCGTCGGCAAGCGGCACGAATTCGTACCGCTCCCTCAGCATCGCCTCCGCGGCCTGTGCCGCTTCCGCGGTCGAGGCGAGAAGCGCGGTCGGTTTGTCCGCGTTCGGGCTCGTCATCGCCTCCTAGCTAGAGCCGAGCCGACCCCGCCGCAAGCGCGGCCGTTCCGGGACAGTGGCGCATCTAAAGTGATTGTTAGCGGGCGTGGGGGCAGGGTAGAGCCTTCGCGAAGAGGGAGGAGGCGGAAAGATGGCGGTTTCGGGCGGTGCGGCGCCGCTCTTCATCCTTTCGTTCAGGCATCGCGACGAGCTGACCGGAATGGCCGAGCGGGCGGGATGGCAGCCGATCGCGGCGCGCCGCGCCGAGAATGCCGAAAGCCGTTTCATCGCCTCGGGCGCCCAGGTCGCGGTAGTCGACGCGCGCGGCGCGCTGGCCGAGGGCCGCGATGCAGTGCGCAGTCTTGCCGATCCCGCAGAGGCCAATGCCGCCGGCCTGCTCGTCCTGCTCTCGCGCACTGACGAGGCCGCGCTCGAAGAGCTCTACGCTGCCGGCGCGACCCATTTCCTGGTCAGCCCGTTCAGCGAGCAGAAATTCCTCCATGCCGTCCAGTTCGCCCGGCGTCATAGCGAGCGGGTCGGCGGCCGCCGTCCGGCGCGGCGTGGCGACGGGGTTCCGTCGTGGCGCTGGCGCCCGGGCTCGCAAAGCGTGGAGCTCAGTCCGGCACTCGCCCGCAAGGCCGGCCTCGGCGAGGAAGCGGGCCAGCGGATCGGCCTGATGGATCTGTTCCGCAAGCTCGATCCCGAAGGCCGGAAAGCGGCGCGCGGCGCGGTCGATCGATTGCTCGCGACTGGAGAAGCCACCGCTTTCGCCCACAAGGATGCCGAGACGGAGGGCCGGATCGCCCATCATTTGCGGGTCGAGGGGGGCCAAGGCGAGATTATCGGCCGAACCGAATCGATCGCTCCGCCCGAGGCGGGGACCTCGCGGGATTCGATGACTGGAATTCGCGATGCCGCCGCGGCCCGCGCTGCGCTCTCGCAAGCGCTCGAGAGCGGCGGTCCCGTGATCCTGCTGCTCCTCGCAGTGAGCCGGTTCGACACGATCAACGCCGCCTTCGGCCGCGGCGTGGGCGATGCCGTCCTCCAGGCCGCGGC
>JAQGLD010000283.1 GCA_028293055.1 Alphaproteobacteria bacterium | reverse complement strand
CACCGGCTGGCTCGGCGGCTACAATTTCCAATGGGCCTGGGCGAGCGGCTGGGCCGCAGGAGAGGCGATCTAGAGCGGGCCCGACACTCCGAGCTCCAAGTCACGCGGTATTTTGCGCTTCCGCATCCTTGCGCGTGATTCGTGCCCAGAAGAGCTCCGCCGTCGGGCTCTGGCGCGCCCGCGGGCGGAACAGCCTTATCTCGATCGGCACGTCCCAGGTCTCGTCGCCGGCACGGACCAACCGTCCGGCGGCCAAGTCCTGCTCGGCGAGGCTCTTCGGCACCCACGCGATTCCGCGTCCGTGGAGCGCCATCGTCATCAAGGCGGTGGCGAGCTGGGCTGAAAGCACCGGCTTGAGCCGCAATCCGCGGGCCCCGAAATTCTGCGCCGCGAGGATCCGGCCGAGACCGGATTCGCCGCTATAGTCGAGCAGGGGTATCTCCACGCCCCGATCGAGGCGCCAAACCGGAGCGCCATCGGCGCCTGGTGCAGCGAACGGCGAAAGCACGTCCCCGCCGATCGGGATCGACCGAAATTGGTTCGCCTCGAACCGTTCGAGCGCGGACGGGTGATGGTGGCAGATCAGGAATTGCGCCTCGCCACGCAGCATCAGCGCTTCGCAGCCCTGCATCGTGTCCGAGACCAGTCGGATCGTTCCGAATGGCGGCGAGTCGCGTTCGAGCTCCCGCATCCAGCGCGAGAAGAAAGTGAAGGACAGAGCGTGGGTCGCGGCAAAGTGGAGCGACCCTTTTTCCCGGCCGGCCGCTTCGCGGGCCTCGGCGCGCATCTGGTGGATTCGCCGCACGCTCTCCTCGACCCCGACACGCAGCGCTTCGCCCGCGGCGGTCAGCTTCACCCCCTGCGAATGGCGTGAGAAGAGTGGCTCCCCCACCCAGTCCTCGAACGCCCGCACCCGCCGGCTGAAGGCGGGCTGGGTGATGTTGCGCGCCTCCGCCGCGCGCGAGAAATTCTCGGTCTGTACGAGGGCGAGGAAATCCTCGAACCACTGCAATTCCATCTTGGCCCTTCCAATGCCCGGCGCGCATGGCAGCTTACGGCTTCCGTATTGGCGTCGGTATACGCCCGTCCCTAAGACCATGTCCTCGCGGGAGGATAGAGCGTGCGAATCGTCGATGTCAGGGAGAGGACCGTGTCGATCGCTTCGCCGATCGCCAACGCCTATATCGATTTCTCCAAAATGACATGTTCGATCGTCGCAATTGTCACCGATGTGGTTCGCGGCGGCAAGCCTGTGATTGGCTACGGCTTCAACTCGAATGGCCGATACGGTCAGGGGGCGCTGATGCGGGACCGCTTCCTGCCGCGTCTGGCAGAGGCGGATCCGGCCGGCCTGATCGACGAAGCGAACGACAATCTCGACCCGTTCGCGATCTGGTCGACCCTGATGCGCAACGAGAAACCCGGCGGACATGGCGAGCGCTCGGTCGCAGTCGGGACGATCGACATGGCGGTGTGGGACGCGGTCGCGAAGATCGCCGGAGTGCCGCTCTGGCGCCTGCTGGCCGACCGCTATCGCGGGGGGAAGGCGGACGAGCGCGTCTGGGTCTATGCCGCGGGCGGCTATTATTATCCCGGCAAGGACGATCGGCAGCTAAAGGCGGAGATGCTCGGCTATCGCGAGCGCGGCTACAAGGTCGTCAAGATGAAGATCGGCGGCGCCCCGCTCGACGTCGACCTGCGGCGGATCGAGTCGGTGCTCGAAGTGGTCGGAAGCGGGGACAATCTCGCGGTCGATGCCAATGGCCGCTTCGATCTCGACACCGCGATCCGCTACGCCGAGGCGCTGAGACCCTATTCCCTGTTCTGGTACGAGGAAGCCGGGGATCCGCTCGATTTCGCCCTCCAGGGGGAGCTCGGCCGCCATTACGATTTGCCGATGGCGACCGGCGAAAATCTGTTCTCGCACCAGGACGCCCGCAACCTCCTGCGCTACGGCGGCATGGACAGGGATCGCGACTGGCTGCAGTTCGACTGCGCTTTGTCCTATGGGCTGGTCGAATATCTGCGCACGCTGGACGTCATGGCCGAGCTCGGCTGGTCGTCTCGCCGGGTCGTGCCGCACGGCGGCCACCAGATGTCGCTCAACATCGCGGCCGGCCTGCATCTCGGCGGCAACGAATCCTACCCCGACGTCTTCCGCCCGTTCGGCGGCTTCGCCGACACGATCGTGGTCGAGGATTCCTATGTCGGCCTCCCCGACATTCCCGGCATCGGCTTCGAGGCCAAGTCCGAGCTGTACGCCTTGCTCAAGACCCTGGCCGGCGACTGATGGCGGGCCGGGCCGGACGGGCTGACAGGCTGTGGAGCCAGCTCTGGGTCCAGGTTCTGGTCGGCGCGGTGCTCGGGGCCATGATCGGCTTGCTCGCACCCGGTTTCGGCGCCGCGCTCAAGCCGCTCGCCGATGCCTTCATCAAGCTGGTGACCATGCTGCTGGCGCCGATCGTCTTCGGCACGATCGTCACCGGGCTGGCGCGCATGGGGGATCTCAGGGAGGTAGGCCGGATCGGCGCAAAAGCGTTGGCCTATTTCGAGCTCATGTCGACTCTGGCCCTGGTGATCGGGCTCGCGGCGGTCAATCTGTTCAAGCCGGGCCACGCAATCTCGGCACATCTCACCCCCGCCGATGCGCAGTCGATCGCGCCCTTCGCCGGCACCGCCCACGAGCAGGGCGTCATCCCCTTCCTGCTCAACATCATCCCGAGCAGCCTGCTCGGCGCCTTTACCGGCGGGACGATGCTCCAGGTCATTCTGGTCGCCCTGCTGATCGGGCTCGCGGCGAGCAGTCTCGGCGAGCGGGTGAAGGGGGTCGTCGATCTGGTCGATCAGATGCTGCAGATCCTCTTCCGCCTGGTCGGGGCGATCATGCGTCTCGCGCCGCTCGGCGCGGCTGCGGGCATGGCCTATACGGTCGGCAGGTTCGGCGCCGTTTCCCTGCTTTCGCTCGGCCAGCTCGTCCTTCTGCTCTACGGCTGCGCCCTGCTCTTCGTGCTGGTGCTGCTCGGCGCGGTGATGCGGATGGCAGGGCTCAGGCTCGGCCGGCTGCTGATCTACTTCCGCGACGAGATATTGATCACCTTCGGCACCTGCTCGACGGAGGCGGTGCTGCCGCGGGTGATGGAGAAGCTCGAGGCGATGGGCATCGACAAGCCGGTCGTCGGCCTGGTCCTGCCTGCCGGCTACACGTTCAACGCGGATGGAACGAGCCTCTACCTTTCGATCGCTGCGATCTTCGTCGCGCAGGCGACCGGCGTGGATCTGTCGCTCTGGGACCAGTTGACCCTGCTCGCGGTGCTGCTGCTGACTTCGAAGGGGTCGGCCGGGGTCGCCGGCGCCGGCTTCGTCACCCTCGCGGCGACGTTGAGCGCGATGCCGGCCATTCCGCTGACCGGGCTTGCTCTGCTGCTCGGCGTCGACCGCTTCCTCAACGTGGCGCGAGCGGTGACCAATCTGATCGGCAATTGCGTCGCCACCGTCGCGGTGGCCAGATGGCACGAGGCGATCGACATGCGAGTCGCCCGTGCCGTTCTCGCCGGCGAGGAGCGCATCGAATGATCCTCTTCCTGCTGCTCGCCCTGGCCGCTCCGGCAGCCCATCCGATCGCGGTGTCGGTCGGCGACGGCAAGCAGATGCTGGTCGACGGCGCCCAGGTCGTTCCGGCCCGGCCGGCGCCCGACATGCTGTCGCTGATCGACCTCGCCGGGGCCCCGCGCATCGTCGCGGAGATCCCGGTGCCGGCGAGCGTGATCGGCCCCCCGTCGAGCGTCGCCGTCACCCCCGACGGGAAGTTCGCGCTGGTCAGCTCGGCCCGCCGCATCGATCCGGCCGATCCCACCCGAATCATTCCCGACGATCGCCTCACGATGATCGATCT
>JAQGLD010000628.1 GCA_028293055.1 Alphaproteobacteria bacterium | reverse complement strand
GCGTCGACATCGACTGCGTCGCCGGTGCGCGGGTTGCGCCCCTTGCGGGCGTCGCGATCGCGGGTGGAGAAAGCGCCGAAGCCGCGAAGCTCGACTCGGCCGCCCTTCTGGAGCTGGTCGATGATCGAGTCGAAGAAGGCGGAAACCACCCGCTCGATCTCCTTGCCCGTGAGATCGGGATGGTCGTCGCACAGCTTTTGCACGAGCTCAGAACGAATCACGGCATTCCCCCGCAGGTAAACTGGTCGCCACAGGCGGATCGAAGCGGACCCCCCGGCCACTACCGCTAATCGAGGTTAGAACCGACTTTCGCCCCGAAAGCAATATCGTAGGTTGGAATCTGCCCTCGAAATCGCCCCTTGAAGGGAGGAACAGGCAAAAAAAGGGGGCGGATGCCGTCTGCACCCGCCCCCCGGATAGGCTTTTGTTCGCTTCTACTGGTTCTTCTGCTTGAGCGCTTCGCCGAGAATGTCGCCGAGGCTCGCGCCCGAATCCGACGATCCGTATTGCGCGACCGCCTGCTTCTCTTCGGCGATCTGCAACGCCTTGACCGAGAAGTTCGGCTTCTTCGAACGATCGAAGCCGATCACCATCGCGTCGAACTTCTGGCCGACCTGGAAGCGCTCGGGGCGCTGTTCGTCGCGGTCGCGACCGAGGTCGCTGCGCTTGATGAAGCCCGATGCGCCGTCGTCGCCGACCTGCACTTCGAGGCCGCCGTCGCGGACCTCGAGCACGGTCACCGTGACGGTCTCGTTCTTGTTCACGCCGCCGCCCGAGCTGGTGCCGACCTTGGCGACGCCTCCGCGCTCGAGCTGCTTCATGCCGAGCGAGATGCGCTCCTTCTCGACATCGACATCGAGCACGACCGCCTTCACGGATTCGCCCTTGCGATGCAGGCCGAGAGCCTCCTCGCCGGTCACGCCCCAGGCGATATCCGACATGTGGACCATTCCGTCGACATCGCCGTCGAGGCCGACGAACAGGCCGAATTCGGTGGCGTTCTTGACTTCGCCCTCGACCTCGGTGCCGATCGGATGCTGCTCGGCGAAGGCCGCCCAGGGATTGGACTGGGCCTGCTTGAGACCGAGGCTGATGCGGCGCTTGTCCTCATCGACCTCGAGCACCGCGACATCGACTTCCTGGCTGGTCGAGACGATCTTGCCGGGATGGACGTTCTTCTTGGTCCAACTCATCTCGGAGACATGGACGAGGCCCTCGATGCCCGGCTCGAGCTCGACGAACGCGCCATATTCGGTGATGTTGGTGACACGGCCACGGAACACGCCGGCGACCGGATATTTGGCCGCCGCGCCCTCCCACGGATCCGCCTCGAGCTGCTTCATGCCGAGGCTGATGCGCTGGGTCTCGCGGTTGATGCGGACGATCTGGACGCGGACGGTGTCGCCGATATTGATCACCTCGGACGGGTGATTGACGCGCTTGTAGCTGATGTCGGTGACATGGAGCAGGCCATCGATGCCGCCGAGATCGACGAAGGCGCCGTAATCGGTGATGTTCTTGACCACGCCCTCGACGACCTGGCCCTCGGCCAGGCTCTGGATCAGGCCCGAACGCTGCTCGGCGCGGGTTTCCTCGAGGATGGCGCGGCGCGACACGACGATATTGCCGCGGCGGCGATCCATCTTGAGGATCTGGAAGGGCTGCGGGATGTCCATCAGCGGAGTGACGTCGCGGACCGGACGGATATCGACCTGGCTGCCGGGCAGGAAGGCCACGGCACCGCCGAGGTCGACGGTGAAGCCGCCCTTGACCCGGCCGAAGATGACTCCGTCGACGCGGTTGCCGGCGGTGAATTCGGTTTCGAGCTTGTCCCAGGCGGCCTCGCGGCGCGCGCGGTCGCGGCTCAGCATCGCCTCGCCCTGGTGGTTCTCGACACGGTCGACATAGACTTCGACCTGGTCGCCGACCTTGAGCTCGGCCTTTTGCCCGGGCGCTGCGAATTCGCGAAGCGCGACGCGGCCTTCGGACTTCAGGCCGACATCGATGACCGCCATGTCGTTCTCGATGGCGGTGACCCGTCCGGTGACGACGCGGCCCTCAAAGCCTTCGTTCTCGCCGCCGAGGGTTTCATTCAGGAGTTTCGCGAAATCGTCGCGGGTGGGCATTGCCGTGGTGGCCATAGGATCCTTCGTTCGTCATCTATACCGGCCGGCGGTTGTCTCCGCCGGTCTTGGCATGATCCGCCGCGGGGACACCATGCCGCCCGCAGCACCCAGCCGTCCAAGAAGACGGTCGAAGTCTCGGGGATATAGCAAAAGAGCGCGTCGCGGCCGGCGTCTTCGCCGTGCCTCGCGCGCTTCGCCCTATCTGAGCCTCCGCGGACCCGAGGGCCCGCTGGATGCCGCGCATATAGTGAGAAGGGGAGAAAGGGGCAAGCGTGGATTGGCGTGGAGCCGGCGCGGTGCCCACTCACCACGCGGAACCCGATAGCCTCTCCCGTCTTCACGGAAGAGGAGGGCCCCGCACTTGGCTCGGGAGGTGAGGATCTTTTTCCCGGGACTCAGCAAGGCCCTCACCCCCCGCCGCAAGGCGGCGGGGACCTTCCCCCGCGGTAAGCGGGAGAGGGGCTGGAGGCCATTCGTCGGCATTTGTCGTCGGGCTCGGCGTCGGGCGCGGATTCCCCTCAGGCGTCGTTGGCTGCCGTCGAACGCTCGACCGCCGCGATCGCCTCCGCGATCGCCGCCTCGACGCCGAGCGTGGTCGTGTCGAGCAGTACGGCGTCCTCCGCCATCACCAGCGGCGCCGTCTCGCGGCCCTGGTCGCGGGCGTCGCGGGCGCGGATGTCGATCAGCACATCGTCGAAAGTGACGTGCAGGCCCATTCGCTTGAGCTCCTCGAAGCGGCGGTTCGCGCGCACTTCCGGGGTGGCGGTGACGAACAGCTTCACATCGGCATCGGGTGCGATCACGGTGCCGATGTCGCGGCCGTCGAGCACTGCGCCGCCGGGCCGGGCGGCGAAATGGCGCTGCCGCTCGAGCAGGGCGTTGCGCACCAGGGGGTAGCCGGAGATTCGCGAGGCGACTCCGCCCACGCCCTCGCTCTTCAGCTCCGGGTCGTCGAAGTCGATCTGCGAGATGTCGCAGGCGCGGGCGGCAGCGAACTCGCTTTCCGGATCGCCGCCGCTCTGCAGCAGGTTGAGCGCTGCGGCCCGGTAGAGCAGGCCGGTGTCCATGTAGGGAAGCTCGAACTTGCGGGCGATCGCCTTTGCGATGGTGCCTTTGCCGCTGGCGGCGGGTCCGTCGACGGCAACGATCATGATGCGAGGCCTTTCAGCAAATCGGCGAAACCTGGGAAGCTGGTCAGTGTCGGGCTCATATCGTCGATAACGACGGGCGTGCGGCAATGGAGCCCGGCGATCGCGAAGCTCATCGCGATGCGGTGGTCGAGATGGGTGAGGATGGTCGCACCGCCGGCCAGCGGCTCGCCGCCGCTTCCGTGGATGACGACACCATCCTGCTCTTCCTCGATTCGGCCGCCGATTGCGCGCAGGCCATCCGCCATGGCGGAGATGCGGTCCGATTCCTTGACCCTGAGCTCGGCGAGCCCGGTGGCGCGGGTTCGGCCCTCGGCGAAGGCTGCTGCGACGAAGAAGATCGGAAATTCGTCGATCATCGAGGGCACCAGCTCCTCCGGCACTTCGACCCCGCGCAGCGGCGAGTGGCGGACGATGAGGTCGGCGACCGGCTCCCCGTCCTGATCGCGCGGATCGGAAAAGGCCAGCGAGGCGCCCATCGACTGGAGC
>JAQGLD010000275.1 GCA_028293055.1 Alphaproteobacteria bacterium | reverse complement strand
GCGAGCTGGTACCAATGGTCGGCCTTTTCGGCGCCGGCGAGTTCGGAGTCGGCGACATGGAGCCCGTGCCGCCACCAGGATGTCGCGCGCGAGCCGGGATGGCCGGTCTGCCGCGCCGGCGCTTTCGGGAAATGAAGGCTGACCGCAAGCGTCGCAAGCGCCGGAACCGCGAGATCGACCGGGTCCGAGACGAATTCCGCGCCGGCCGGGATCGTGACGCTTGCGCGCCCGGCGAAGGTCAGGGGGGGGCTCGGGCCGGCAAGCGCTGGCGAGGCGGGATCGGCGGCGCGCGCGATTCCGGCAGCGTCGACCGCGAGCGGCTCGCTGCCATGGAGGTTGGAGATCCGGACGCGAAGCCGCGACCCGCCGATCGACAGGCGGACGAGCTGGCGCAACGTGGCATCGTCGAGCGCATTGTCAGGCAGGCTGTTCTGCGGTTCGGGCACCTGCTGCGCGCTCGCCCAGCTCGCTACCCAGGCCGAGCGCGGCCGAACCGCCGATAACGGCTGGCCGAGCGCCAGTGCGGCGAGCGCGATCAGCGCCCGCCGCCTCATGGCCGCGCTCAGGCTCAGTGCTTCGGCTTCCGGAAGCGGTAGACGAAGCGGTCCGTATTGCCGCGGATCGAGGGATCGAAGACCAGCTTGCTATGATCGTCGGCGGGGTTGCGCAACATGTCCGACTGCGCCTCGAACACGAATCCGGCGCGCTCGAAATCCGCCTTCGCGGTCGCCGGATCGATGCGATGGAGCTTGTCGACCACCGCCCTTGTGTCGCCGCCCGCGCTGGCGGCATGGTCGACCACCGCAATCACCCCGCCCGGCTTGATCGACTGGTAGACGGAGCGCAGGAAGGCCTCCGGATCCATCCGCGGAAAGCCGTATTTCGCGCTCTCCCAATAGGTGTCGTGATAGTTGAGGTGGATCATCGCGAAATCGAAGGCGTCGGCCGGCAGCGATACCGAAGTGGCGGATGAAATCAGGATCGCGGTATTCGGGACCCGGCCGTGGAGCGCGGTCCACTCGCCCTTCGACTTGTCGCTGACGAAGTTGCTCGGCTCCCAGGCGGTGACGCTTCCGGTCGGGCCGACCGCCCGCGCCATGATTTCGGCATAATAGCCGCTGCCGGTGAACAGATCGAGCGCCCGGTCGCCGCGCTTCAGGCCCATGAACCTGAGCACTTCGGCGGGCTTGCGGCTCTCGTCGAGCTTGATCGCGTCGGCCGGCCGGTCGCTCGCGGCGACCGCGGCTGCATAATCGACCGGCGCCGCCTTGGGCGCCGTCCTGGCGACCGCCATGGTCGAAGCCGCGGCGCCGAGCGCCAGCAGAAACAGTTTCGAGCTTCGCATGTGATTCCTCCCTGAGACAGACCTTGGTCCCCGCTTGCGGTGGAGCCACAAGCTACGATTGCCGTCAATAGACCCGGAAGTTTCCGCTCGCGTGGAGCAGGGCCAGGAACTGGAGCAGGCCGCTATAATAGCGTCCGCGCCCCTCTGGCGGATCGAGCGCCCACAGGGCTGCGACGAAGCGCCGGCGGCGGGACTCGTCGCTTGCGGCGAGCGAGGCCGCTCCGTTCGAGGCGATCAGGCCAGGCGAGCGAGTGTCGGACAGCCGCCGCCCGTCGAGCGCATATTGGTCGACATAGGAGTCCGGTCCCTCCCGCTCGAAAAAGGCCTGCAGCCGATCGCTCAGCCCGCGCTGGCGCGGGTCGGCGGCCCACCAGCTCCAGTCGACCGACCAGTTCACCGCGGCCCGGAAGGCGTCGTAGCGAAACTCGCCATGGCCCCTCACCGCCTTTGGCCGGCCGTCAAACTCCGAATAATCGGGCGAGAGGCCGGTGGCCGGATGCGCGGCGCCGGCCAGCAGCCTGCGGCTCTCCCGCGCCGCCTCGCGCCAGAAGGCGCGATCTTCGGCCTGGCGCCCGTTCCAGCCTTTCGCCCACCGCGCCCAGAGCTCGTAGAAAGCGGGGAGGTGGTAGGAGGGATCGGTGAAGCTTGCCCCGTCGCCGACCGGAACGAACACGATCTGGTGGCGGGCGCGGTCGAACATGTCGGTGACTCCGTCGACCACGCCTCCGTTCATCTCCTGCTTGTGCAGCATGGTGTCGAGGATCGCGTTCGCCTCCGCCTCGTAATCGTAAATTCCCTTTCCGTTTCCCCAGCGATGCGCCGCGAAGAACAGAGCGGCGGCGAAATATTCCTCGCCGTCCGAGGCCGGCACCGTGTCGCGCGGACAGCCGTCGCGCGTGCACTGCCAGCGGAAATAGCCGGAACGCGGGCCGGAGCGATATTGCATCCGGCTCTTCGCCCAGTTCCAGAGCGAGTCGAACTCGGCCTTGCGCCCCATCTGCACCGCGATCATCATCCCGTAGGACATGCCCTCGCTGCGCACATCTCCATTGTAGACATCGAATATGTAGGCGGCGGGCCCGTCCGCATTGGCCGCGGCCGGATAATTGACCCGGCGCTCTGGACCGCTTCCGAACAAAGACGACCAGTAGGCTTCGAGCTTCGCCCTCACCTCTCCATCGCCGACCCGCGGATCGGCCTCGAGGATCAGGTTCGGATAGTGTCCGGTCGCGAACGCCCCTCGCTGCTGCGACGGTGCGGCTGCGGTGGTCAGCGCGAGGATCGCAAGCAGGAGAAGAGGCTTCATCGCCGGGCCATTAGGCGTTCGAATGGACAAAGCCCATGGCGACGAGTCCTTCTCACCTCTCCTTCTCACCTCGGCTCCGGCGCAGCCGGGGTGAAGCTGCCGAGCACGCATGGGACAGACTGGCCGTAGCCGCCGAGCGCCGGATCGAGCGCGCGCACCGTGTCGCCGTGGCACAGGCGGTTGCCCTGCACCTCGAAGGCAAGCGCACCGAAATCCCGGCTCTGCGCGAGGCCGGGACAGCGGCCGGGGAGATGGTTCACGAAGGCCTTGCCGCCGAACATTTCGAAGCGGATCGAGTCCGGCCCCTCGGCGCGGCGGGCGGCCACTGCCGACAGGTCGATGCACTCGATTCGCGCGCCGCCCAGCGCACCCGCCGCCGGCGAGTCCACTTGCGGCGCGCATTGCGCAAGCAGCAGGCAAAGGCACGCGGCAGGCGGATTTCGCATCGCGGCAATCCTAAAAAGCGGGCGGCGCCTCCAGGAAGGACGCCGCCCACAGGGGAGGTTCCGGGGGAAGGGGTCCTTGCCCAGACCTCAGAAGGTACCCCTGATTCCGACCATGAAGGTGCGGCCCGCATTGTAGTAAGTGAATGCGGCATTGGGGAACTGGAAGTAGGAGCGCTGCTTGGCGTTGGTCAGGTTGACCACATCGAACACCACCTCGGCCGGTATGTCGGTCCGCAAGATCTTCTTGAGATCGAAGATCGACGAGAAGTCCCACTGGCGGTAGCTGTCGTTGAACAGGCCGGCGAGGGTGATCCCGTTCTGCGGCGCCGCGGCCGACGGGTTGGCGTCGTAATAGGTCGTCGAAAGCCTCAGGCTGACCCCGTGATTCTCGTAATAAGCAGTGATGTTGTACGTGTAGGGCGGCACTCCGGTTGCGAGCGCCGGAGCCGCGCCCGAGCCCTTCTGGTCGATGATCGTCAGGTTGGAATTGATGCCGAATCCCTTGATTCCAAGATAGCGGTCGAACAGGAAATCGAGCGGCTGCACCCAGGTGAATTCCAGCCCGTTGATGATCAGATTCCCGCTGGCATTGACCTGCTGCTGGAGCACCACGTTGGCGCTGCCGGGGCCGCCGCGCGAATTGATCGCGGTCTGCTGAGTCGGGGTGAGCGTGTCGAACGTGACGCCATAGGCGGCCAATGCGGCGAACGGCACGGTTTGCGATCCGGTGACGGTGAACCCCTCCACCGACTTGCGGAACGCAGCCACCCCGATCAGACCTTCGCCGCCGGTATAATATTCGAAGCCGAGGTCGATATTCTTCGAGATGAACGGCTTCAGCGCGGGATTGCCGACGGTTCCGGCATCGGCCGACGGGGTGCTGAAGTTGAGGCCGGGAAGCTCCGAATTCGGGTTCGGCCGGGTCATCGTCTTGGACAGCGAAAGGCGGGCCAGCGCGTGCTCGCCGATGCTGTAGGCGGCGCTCAGCGAGGGCAGCCAATTGTCATATTTGTTGTTGGTCCTGACGAAGTTGGCGATGTTGGGAAAGCAGGATCCGTCGCGTAGGTTCGCGCCGCCGCCCGGGCAGGCGGCGGGAAGCGGGCCGGCGCCGTCCGGATCGGTCGAGTTGCGCGGGTCGCTGATCGAGACCTGGCCCCCGATCGTCTGGTCGGTCCGCACCCAGCGCACTCCGACATTGTAGCGCAATTTGTTGCCGCCGAGCTCGGTATCGCCATTGACCTCGGCATAGGCGCCGAGCGTCTTCTCGCGGACCAGGCCGCCGCTCGCCCCGGTGTTGGACGATCCCGCCTCGGGCGCCGAGTCGTGGAAGCTGTCATATTGCGATGCCTGCTTGAACTTGTCCCAGTCCACGGTGATGAACCCGTCCGGGCCGGGCGTGAGCAGCCCGGCGAGCGCGCCTTGCGGGATCAGCGAGCCGCGATAAACGACCGGGCCGGCCTGGCCGGCGCTGAAGCCGGTGCCGAGCGCCGGGTAACGGGGGTAATTGGACGGCGGATTGGCGGTGGAAAGGCCCTCGCAGGGCGGCTGGGTGTTCGGCCCGGGCAGGAAGACGCTCGGATTGTCGCCGCACACCGCATTCTGGAACGCCTGGCTATTGTCGTAGGCGCGGATCCGCCGCTTCACATCGTCATAGGCGCCGCCGACCTTGAGGTTGAGATGCTCGTCGCCCCAGGTCAGGTCGCCGCGAACCCCCTTGGTCTCGGTCCGCCGCCGCTCGTCCTGGATGTTCACGCGGCCGCCCGGCCAGCCGAAATTGGCCGGATTGTTGAGGTCGACATTGCTCGTGATCTGCGGGATCGAGCCGTCATTATTGTAGCTGACGGTGAGCCCGGAGCTTGCCGGAGTGATCACCAGCACGGTCGGCGATTCGCGGTGGAAGCGGCTCTGGGTCCAGTTCGCCTGGAGATCGAGCTTGAGATTGTCGGAGAATTGCGCGGCAAGGCCGGGATTGATCCCCCAGAAGCGGATATTCTCGATGAACGGCCGATATTCGAGGAAGAATTGGGCGTTGGCGAACGTGCCTTCGGTGGCGACGCAGCCTGCGCTGCAGTCGGTGCGGTCGACCTTCATGTTGAGCGGGATCGCCGCGCCGTTGCGGCCGACCCAGTTCATGTCGATCCGCCTGAGGTCGTTCTTCTTCTTGCCGGCCATAGCGTCGAGATAGAAATGCAACGCGTCGCTCGGCCGCCATTCCAGGCTGACGATGCCGTTGATCCGGTCGCGCGTGCCATATTCGTCGGACGGACGGCCGAGACGCGGAATGATCGCATTGTCGATCTGCTGGATGGTCAGGCCGGGATTGTGGGCGAGCAGGAAGGCCTGGTCGATGGTCTGGCCGGTGGTCAGGCCATTGCCGGCATTGGCCGGCACGGTGGCCGGAATCGTGTAATTGCCGCCACCGGTCGGGTTGCATCCGGTGGCCGCGCCGCACTGCGCGGCCGAAAGATTGGGATTTGTCCAGCCGATCGTCTCGAAGCCGGTGGTGCGGGTCTTGTTGCGGACCCCGGCCACTCCGACCAGGATTCCGAACGTATCGGTGGTGAAGCTGCCGAGCAGCGAGCCGCGAGCGCCCCAGCCGTCGGCGTGCTGGTTTTTCGTCCCCTGCAGCGAGTAGGTAAGGTGGGTGCCGGGATGGTCGAACGGCCGGGCGCTGCGCAGATTGACCGTGCCGGCGGCGCCGCCCTCCAGCATCTCGGCGGTCGGGCTCTTGCTGACCGTCAGCCGGGTGAACAACTCGGTCGGAAGCAGGTCGAGATCGACCTCGCGATTCGTGCTCTGCGCGTCGGTGCGTCCGGTCGAGGCGATCGCGACCGGAGCATTGTTGAGCAGCACCTTGGTGAAGCTTGCGCCCAGGCCGCGGATCGCCACCTGCAGGCCCTCGCCGGTAACCTCGCGGCTGATGATCACGCCGGGGACCCGGTTGAGCGATTCGGCGATATTGGTGTCCGGGAACTTGCCGATATCCTCGGCGAAGATGCTGTCGGTGAAGCCGACCGAGTCGCGCTTGGCGTTGGTCGCGCTCTGCAGGCTGGCGCGATAGCCCGTGACGACGATTTCATTGTCGTCGGCCGCTACGCTCTGTTGTGTCGTGGCTTCGGGCGTGGTGGCGGTCGGCCCATCCGCGGGCGGCGGCTGGTCGGCCGCGGCGGCGGCGCTTGCCATGCCCGCGGCCAAAGCGAGGGTCGAGCAGAAACGGAAACCCAGTCGGTACGCAGGCGCGGGTCGAATATTCATGTTGCAGTCCCCCAGACAGATCCTCCTCCCGGCGGTCGGCTCTGTCCCGAGCCGTCCCACCGTGAGCGCTCCCTTTTCCCGGCCCGGAAAGCCGTCCGCCTGGTCCGCGGGGCTTCGACTCCGTGCTTTATGGTAGCGCTCCCATTGAAAGCTACATGGCAGGGGGATTCTTGTCAAATGCCTGTTTCGGGGGTGGCGAGGCTAGGTCCCCCTCCCTGAATACAGGGAGGGGTTAGGGGTGGGTCGGCCTCCACCGGCAATAAGCTTCCGGAACCGCATTTTGGGTGGGAGCCGGTCAGCGCTAGAGCGCTCGTCTCGACCGGTAATGCCTTTCCGGAGACTCACCCACCCCCGACCCCTCCCTGTATTCAGGGAGGGGAGTCGGGAGGCAGCACTCGTTACACGATCACCCCGGCATGCATGTCGATCGGCACCACCGGGGCGACCATCTCGATCACCAGATCCTGGCCCGCCTGGTAGCCGGCCACGCCATTGGCGTCGATCACGGCGAAGACATGGCCCGAGAGGGTTCCGCCGTTGGCGGTGAACAAGGCGGCCTGCCCGGCGCCGAGCACTCCGCTCAACCCGGACGACAGGTCGGCATCGAAGCTCGCGGTGGAGAGGGCGCCCGTGCCCGCCTGGCTGAACGAACGGCTGCCGCCGCCCGGGACATCGATCCGGTCCTCGCGATAGTCGAAGCCGGTGATGATGTCGTAGCCGGTGCTCGTCGATTCCGCGGCCGAATGGTAGAGATAGGTGTCGGCCCCTGCCCCGCCGGTGAGCCGGTCGGCGCCCAGCCCGCCATAGATCAGGTCGCCCTGGGCGCTTCCGATCAGCGTGTCGTCGCCCGCGCCGGAGAGGATCCGGAACGATCCATTGCTCTCGAGATGGCCGTCAAAACGGACGCTTTCGTCGGCGCCGAGCGCGGCCGCGTTGACATCGAGCCTCTGGCCCGCGGCGACATTGCCGTCGGCCATGGTCAGGTCGTAGTCGAAGCCCGCCGGGACGATCACTCCGCCATATTCGTTGCTGTGGCCGGAGAGCAAAGCGAGCACCTCGATATTGGCGATGCTTCCGTCCTGGAACACCACTGCATTGCCGCCGACATAGTTTCCGCGCAGCGCCAGCGTGTCGATGCCCGTCCCGCCATCGACATGGTCGGCTGCGGTGAGGTTGCCGTCCGCTCCGAACAGGAAGCCGTCGCTGCCATGTCCGCCGACGAGATCGTCGACGCCCTGCCCGGCGAAGATCCGGAAAGCGCCGTCGGTCTCCGCCGAGCCGTCGAACGTCAAATTCTCGCCGGGAAGCAGGCCGGTGCCGATCACGGTGAGGATCGCGCCGGGCGCGACATTGCCGTCATTGGTGGTGATGTCGTAGCTGTAACTATTGCCGGCGGTGTCGCCGAACCTCGTATCGCTGCCCGAAAGCGCGAGCAGGACCTCGACATTGGCAATGTCGCCGAGCACGACGTTGGTATTGCCCTGCACCGCGAGCGTGTCTGTGCCGGCGCCGCCGTCGACCTTGTCGCCCGAATCGAGCGCGGCTCCAAAATAGAAGCCGTCATTGCCGCCCATTCCGGAGGCAATATCGTGCCCGCCCTGCTCGAGCCGGAAGGAATCCGGACCGCCGGTGCCGAAGATCCTGTTGTCGAGCGTGTTGCCGAATATTTCGTCGCCGGGCGAGGTGACACCCTGGATGTTGACGAACACCGTCGCGCTGGATCCGCCCGCCAGCGTGTAGCTGAAGCTGTCCGAGCCGAACTGGTTCGCGGCGCCGACTGCCCCGGTCAGATAATCGAAGGCGTGGTTTGGGTCGTAGCGGAACGTGCCGTCCGCATTGACGACCAGCTGCGCGCCGGAGGCGAGCTGGACGACGTGGCCGACATTGCCGGCGACTCCGTTGACCGCTGCGATCTGGAGCGGGCTGTCCGGGTCGCTGTCCGCGCCGCTGCCATTGTCGGCGAACAGGTTTCGCCCGGCGCCGAGGATTGTCGCTTCGTCGGTGGTGAACAGGTCGCTCTGCGCGCCCCCCGGCTGGTCGTGGCCGATGATCGTCACCGCGACATTGGTCGGAGTGCCGTCGGCGGCGACGATCGTGAACACGTCGGTCCGCGACTGGTTGGGGGCGAGCGCGTAGACCTGGTCGGCGGTGTAGCTCCAATGCCCGGCGGCATCGATGCTGAAGTCGCCATAAAGGCCCTGGGTCGCATTCTGGGCCTGGAAGACCGCCTCGCCGGCATCGGCGTCGCTGATCGTCAGCGCGCCCGAGGCGGTGGCCGGGACCGAGCCCTGCTCGACCGCGACGCTCGCCGAAGACAGGATGGCGGCATCGTTGGATCCGACCAGGTCGACCTCGACGACCTGGTTGACGCTGCCGCCATGGCCGTCGTCGATCGTCACCGTATAATATTGCTTGAGCGTTTCGCCCCCGCGCAGCGGATCGAGCACGCTGTCCGGCACCGAGAAGCTCCAGGCGACGCTGTCGCTGCCCTGGTCGACGGCGCCGAGCGTGAAGGTGCCGAGATAGGAACCGCCCTGCGGCACGAAGGCGGCGCTGTGGCTGAGCGCGGAATCGGGATTGGAGAAGAAGATCGCGCCGCTGTCGCTCAGGGTGGCGACATTCTCGCCGGCGGCGTGGTCGGCGAGCTCCGCGACCTGCCCCATCGCGTCGGTCGCCGGCAGGATGACCGGATCGGGATGCCCGATCGAGAAACGAGCGATCACCGAATCATGGTCGGTCGGGCGATTCCCATTGAAATCATATTCGGAGTTGAGATGGACCGCGTCGAACTGCGCGCCGTTGAACAGGCTCGGCGAGACGATGATATGGTCGATCGCCTGGGCGTTGCCGTCGAACATGTAGGTATAGCGTTCCTGCGACGGCAGGGTTCGGAGCAGATCGGTGAGGCCGGTCGCCTCGATCGCGCCGACCCCACCCTCGAAGTAGAAGCCGTTGAAGTCGCCGAGCACACCGAGCTTGAGCGACGGGTCCACGGCGAGCAGGCCGGCGACGTAATTGGCCACCGCCTGGCCCTGGGCGGTGCGCGAGGCGTCGCCTGCGTCCTGCGGCGGCTGGACCCCGCCTTCCAGCGCGTCGCTGCCGAGACGCGAGGTGAAGTGGACGTCGATCAGGGTGATCGTCTGGCTGTTGAAGACGAACTGGGCGACCAGAGGATTGCGGCTGCCGGCATAAGCCGCGTCGACGATGATCGACGCGCTGCCCGGAACATAGGACACCCGGCTCGCATCATAGAGATAGCCGGGGTGGATATGGCCGTTGGGCTCGCCGCCGGTCGATCCGGTCGGCGTCACCTCGACATAGGAATAGACCGGGCCGCCGGCGGCGACGATCGCGTCGATCAGCTTCTGGGCGGTTGCGTAGCCGGAGAAGTCCGAGCCGCTGCCCGGGCCGTCGGCATCCTGGATCTCCTGCAGGCCGACGATGTCGGGGGTCTGGAGGTTGTAGACGATGTTGTGGGCGAGCAGGTCGAACTTGAGCTGCGGATCGCCCGGATCGGCATTCTCGATATTGTAATCGGCGATGGTGAGATGGTCGGCATCGCCGTCGAGCGCGGTCGTCTCCTGCGGGAGGGTCACGTCCTGGGTGACGGTGACCGGAGCGGTGACCAGCACCTCGTAGCTGCTGTGGCTGTAGCTGAGGATGCCGCTGACGTCGGAGAGGCGGTCGCCGATCGTGTAATTCGGGGTAAAGCCGGCGAAGATTCCGGAATCGTCGTCGATCTGGATTCGCTCGGGATTATAGTCGATCGGGGTTCCGACATGATCGCCGGAAATGGTGATCCCGCCGCGCCCGTTCATTCCGGTGGCGCCGACGCCATCCGAGGCGACGACATAGGTCTCGCCGAAGCTGTTGGTGTTGGAGACGACGCCCGGCGAGAGGATGGTGACCCGCATGCCTTCGAGCGATTCGTAGAAATCGAGCCCGTCCTGGGCAGGATCGTAGCTGGTCAGCGCGTCATTATCGAGGAAGGTGGTCGGCGGCAGGATCCCGCCGACACCGATCGGTATCGCCAATGGCAGCGGATTGTCATGGGTCAGGACGGTGATCACCGGCGAGTTGATCTCGGTGAGGGTGAGATTGGTGGCGTCGGCGGCGAATTCGGTCAGCACTCCGGTGACCCGGATCGAATCGCCGACCAGCACGGTCGGCGCGGCGCCGGTGAAGACGAAGATCGCGTCGGACGTGGCGGAATTGCCGTCGCCATGCGCGTCCTGGAGGTAGAATCCGTTGCTGTCGACGGCAGTGACGATCCCGTCGGTCTTCACATTCTCTCCGACGAACGGGGAGATGTGGCCGGCGCCCTGCAGCTGGTAGATCGGGACGACATCGTCGTTGAGGATGGTGCCGATTCCGGTCGGATCCGCGACCACCGCGCCGAGCGCGTTGGAGAGCTTGACGCTGAACGTCTCGGCATGCTCGCCGGCCGTGTCGCCATTGACCAGGATCGTGATCGTCTTGCTGTTCTCGTTGGGCGCGAAGGTCAGGGTGCCGTTGGCCGCGGTGAAATCGGATGGTGAAGTCGCGGTGCCGCCGAGGGTCGCGTAATCGACGGTGAAGCCGGTAGTCCCGCCGGTGCGGGTGACGGTGAAGGTGAAGGCCGTCGTACCGGAATCGCCTTCGGCCTGGGTCACGTCGGAGATGGTCACGAAGGGCGGCGGGCCATCGTCATTGACGATCGTGCCGGTCGCGCTGGCATCGCCGAGATTGCCCGAGGAAGGGTTGTGCAGGGTGACGGTGAAGCCCTCGTCCGCTTCCGGCAATGTGTCACCGTTGACGTTGAGCGTGATCGTCTTCGCCGCTTCACCGGCGTTGAAGCTGACCGTCCCGCTCAGCGGCGAGGCGAAATCGGAGGCGCTGGCGCTGAACCCGTCGCTGCCCAGGTCGACGCTGTAGCCGACATTTCCGGCGGCGCTGGTGTCGCCGGCGCGAGTGACGGTGAAAGTGATCGGCGTGGTGGCGCTATTGCCCTCGAATGCCGCCGCGTCGGCGATCGAATAGCTTGGCGGGCCTTGGTTGCTCGACACATTGATGTCGTCGATCCCGACCCATTCGTCGCTGCCGATAGCGTTTGTGGTCAGGATCCGGATCTGCAGCGTCGCCGCATTGTTCGCGTCGGCGGGGAGGGTCACGTCGAGCGAGGTCGTCTGGGTCGCGCTGTTGACCGTGGTCACGTCCGCGAAATAGCCGCCCGGGACGTTCGTCCATGCCCCGTTCGGATCGGTGCGATACTGCACATCGATCGGCTGCGCGGCATTGTCGCTGTTGGAATCCATGTCTCGCAGGGTCGCGGTCAGATGGACGTCGGTGCGGCCGCGCGCATCCATGTAGAGGACGATGCTCGGCGCATCGGCGGTGCCCGAGCCCTGCAGCGCGATGGTCGGATTGCCGAACTGAAACTCGCCGACTCCGCCGCTGCTCGTTGGAGCGGGCATGTTGGCGATGACGTCGACCGCGCCCAGATTGGCGCCGGTCAGCGTGCGCGGGTCGACCGCGGTCGCGGCTCCCGCCGGGTCGATATCGCCGAGATAGCCGACGATCGAGGCGACATGGCTCCAGTCGTCATCGGCCGTGATCCGGCTCGTGTCGGTCCAGTTCTCTGAGAAATTGGCGGAATTGAGCGCGAAATAGGCGGGACTGTCGTCGTTGGTGATCGTCGCGACGCCCTGCGCATCGCCGATCGTCGCGCCCGACGCATTGCTGAGATTGACCGTGAAAGTCTCGTTGAGCTCGGCGATGGTGTCGCCGACGATCGGCACCGACACGGTCTTGCTGGTCTCGCCGACGGCGAAGGTCAGGGTGCCGCTCACGCCGAGATAGTCGCTGCCGGCGGTGGCGGTGCCGCCCGACGTCGCATAGTCGATCGTGACGGCCGTGGTCGCCGGCTTGTCGAGGTTGATCGTGAAATTGGCGTAGCTGATTCCGTTCTGGCCCTCGGCGATGGCGACATCGTTGACCGAGGCGGCCGGCGGCGCATCGTCGTTGGCAATCGTTCCGATACCGGTGGCGTCGGCGAGCGTCGCGCCGTTGGTCGGGGCGGACAGGGTGATCGTGAACGTCTCGTTCGGCTCGTTGGCCACGTCGCCTGCGACCTGGAGAATGATCGTCTTCGACGTCTCGTTCGCGCCAAAGGCGAGATCGCCGCTCAGCGCCTGCGCCGGCGCGAAATCGGATGCGTCGGCGCCGCCCGCGCCGCCCGGCAGGGTGACGACATAATGAACCGAGGCGGCGACATTGCTGGTCGGATCGCGGCTGACGGTGAAAGTGATCGGAGTCGTGCCGCTATCGCCCTCGGCCACCGAGACGTCGTTGATCGCGAAGGCGCCGGGAGTCGGCGGAACCTCGTCATTGACGATCGTGCCGAGGCCCTGGCCGTCGACGATGGTGGCGCCGGTGACATTGGTGACGTTGACGAAGAAGCTCTCGTCGGACTCGAGAATGGTGTCGCCGTTGACGAGGACGTCGAACGTATAGGTCGAGCTGCCCTGCGGGATGGTCTGGCTGGTCAGGGCCTTGGCGACATAGTCCCCGCCGGCGGTCGTGGCGGTGCCGTCGGCGGTGGCGATGTCGAAGCTGACTCCGCCCGCCGGCGCCGCCGCCGACAGGCTCACGGTGAACGTAAAGGTCGTGGTTCCGGCATTGCCCTCATTGTGGCTGACATCGGCGATGCTGAGCGTCGGGGCTGCACCCGATGCGTGCGCGGTGAGCGAGAAATCGTCGATCGCCAGGCCGTCGTCCGCACCGGTCGCGTCCGTGTCGGTCCAGTGGATCCAGAAGGTCGCGCCATTGGGGATGCTGAGCCCCGTGATCGTCGTCGAGAGCGCGGTGCGATCGGCAGCCGCATTGCCGTTCTTCGCGCCGGTCGTGACGGTGTCCGGCGTGTTGAAGGCGAGGCCGGCGACCGGAGTCCACGTGCCGGTGACGACATCGGTCGCATTGAGGCTGTATTCGAAGTTGAGCGTATCGGTGCGCCCGGCCGTCCCGAGCCTCCATTCCTCGCCGGCGAAGGCGATGTCGAGCGAGGTGATCGTGGATCCCGTATTGTTGGTGAAGCTGCTGCCGAAGACCGGGATCAACGTCCCGCTGCGCAGTTCGCCGAGCGCTCGCTCAGTACTTGCGGAGGCGCCATAGCTGTAGGTGTCGCCGGTGGTCGATGTGCCGTTATCGACCGCATATTGCTCGTTGTCGCGCGCTCCGCCGCCGGTTTCGGTGATGTACCATCCGGTCGGCAGGGCAATGTTGGTCGTGCTCGCCGCAGTGTTGGAGAGCGTGTCGAAATTCTCGGTGCTGGGCGTGTTGAGCGTGGTGATCGAGATCGAGCCGGTACCGGTGGGCATGGTGGTCATTCCCTTGTTTCAGGCCCGCTTCGGGGGCCGCTGCAGCTCTGCCGGCTTCGCAGCCGGAGCGAATCGTAAGCGAGGCTCGCGACCGCCCCGGACCGGGGAGGAAACGAGCCCCGATCGGTCAGTGGCGGCCGGGCGCCCTCGACGCTTCTATCGGCCTGCTTCTCGTGGTGCTGGAGCCCGTCTTCGGCATGCTCTTCCCCCTGTCGGCCAAAAGCGACCGCAAGCCGATCCATGGTCGGCCCGAAGACGCTGAGACGGATGCTTGCGACCGATTCGCCTGGTCCGGGAATCGGCTAACCACCTGCTGTGACAGAGAGATTACATGCTGGTAATCTTTTATTAACTCAATGCGATTCGGAATCTTTTCCACAGGATTCACAGGGGACGGTGCCCGAATCGGGACGGACCAGGCGTGGCGAGCCTAAGCCGCCGCTTGCTCAGCGGGCGGATCATTCGGGATAGGTCTCGCGCATATAGTCGAGCTCGGCGACGAAGAGCTGCTCCAGTACCTCCCGGTCGATGTCGTCGAGGCTCCTGAGATAAAGGCAGGACTTGCCGAGGCGAACTCTGCCCAGCCGGTCCATCAGCGCCTGGTGCCGCGCGAATCCGCCGATCAGATAGAGGACCAGCTCCTTCGCCCGCGGCGAAAAACCGATCCGTGCCATCTCGCCCTCGCGCCCGCTTTCGTAGCGATATTGGTAACGGCCGAAGCCAAGGATGCTCGGCCCCCACAGCAACGGCGGCTCGCCGCTCACCCGCTCCATCATCGCCGCCACCGCTTTGGCATCCGCGCGCCGCTTCGGATCCGGCACCGAATCGAGGAAGTCGGCCACGTCGGCCGTCGTCGCCTGAGTCTTGTTCCCGGCCATGCCGCCCTCCCGCGAAGCCAGGATAGAGCATCGCCGGGAGAAAGGTGAGTCGCCGCCGCCGAGTGCCCCGCTCGCGGAATGGCCCGATCAGCTGACCATGATGTCGAAATGGTCGATCGCCTTGTTGTGCCTTGGCGGGATCCGGGATGCCGCGCGGGCCTTGATCACGACTCCGTCGCGGACCAGCTCGACCTTCATCGTGCCACCGGGATCGCCGCGCATTGCCCAGACCAGCCTCCCGATTACTCCAGGCCTGGTGTGGAAGGTGCCCTTGCAGAGCCCCATGAGTACCGGCTCCACCGGATTGTCGGGGGACTTTGAATCCTGGTCGAAGGCAAAGCCATATTGCTTCACCCCGCTATTGTTGTTCGAGACCCGGACCGTGAGCTCGATCCTGCGCTGACTGGCCATGATCACCTCCTGTAGCGCGAGGCTATCCCGATCGCGGCCGGCCTTGCGTGACGCCGGTCACGCTGGTCCGTCGCCCGGCGTCTTTGCGGAAGAAGGCGGCCGACGGACTTCCGCTCAGAGGACGAAATCTCGGGCAGCGAGCGCAGTCGCGCTGTGCACCGCGATCGCCAGGTCGGCCACGCCGGCGCCGTCGACATCCCCATGGGCCGGAAGCGTCGAATGGGTCGCTGCCGATGAAGGTGAAGCAGTCGTGGCCGTCGACACTGGTGTTGGCGTCGATGAGATGGGGGTCGATCCGGTCCCCGTCCACGAAGGCCATGGTGTCGCGCGACGCCGCGGTCGAAGCGCCGAAATCGCCGGCGTGACGGCCGTCACGCGCAAGCCGCGACGGCGCTGGTACTTTCCAT
>JAQGLD010000218.1 GCA_028293055.1 Alphaproteobacteria bacterium | reverse complement strand
GCGGCACGATCTCGTCGCGCACCTCCTTGGTCACCGCGTGGAGCGAGACCGCGAGATTGACTCCGATCTCCTCGCCGGCGCGAGCCATCATCGGCACCACCCCCGAGGTCGAGAGGGTGATCCGGCGCCGCGAAAGGCCGAGACCGTCGCCGTCCATGACGATCTTCAGTGCGTCGCGGACATTGTCGAAATTGTAGAGCGGCTCGCCCATGCCCATCATCACGATGTTGGACAGCATCCGCCCCTCGGGCTGCGACGGCCATTCGCCGAGCGAGTCGCGGGCGAGCATGACCTGGCCGACAATCTCTCCAGCGGTGAGGTTGCGGACCAGCCGCATCGTCCCGGTGTGGCAGAAGCGGCAATTGAGCGTGCAGCCGACCTGGCTCGACACGCACAAGGTGCCGCGGTCCGCGTCGGGAATGAACACCATTTCGAATTCGTGGCCGTCGGGCGTCTTGAGCAGCCATTTGCGGGTGCCGTCGGTCGACACCTGCTGGAGCGTGATCTCCGGCCGGCCGACCCGGAAGCGATCGGCGAACCACGCGCGCTGCGGCTTGGCGATGTCGCTCATCGAATCGAAATCGGTCGCGCCGCGATTGTAGATCTGGTGCCAGATCTGCTTGGCGCGAAGCTTGGCCTGCCTTGCGTCCAGCCCGGCCGCCTCGAGCGCATCGCGGATCTCGTCGCGCTTCAGACCGACCAGGTCGACTCGCGAATCCGCCTCCGCGAAAGCGGGGCGCGGCACTGGAACCGGGTCGATCAGACCGGGAATGGACATGGCGGCTGTCATGAGACGGCCCATGTAGGGAAGATCCCCGGCTTTTTCTAGCGCCGCGCGCAGGCGATCGCAGCGGCGTCGATGGCGGTGGCCGCGCCGCGCAGGCGGTAGACGTCGCGGACCAGGGTGCCGCGCGCCGAGCGTGTCTCCACCGACATCTCGACCCCGGCGCGGATCGCGGCGACGATGTCGGCGTCGGCGCGCGGATCCGGAGCCCAGCCATTGTTGGTGGAGCCACTGATCTCGAACGTCTGGTCGTCGACGCGGAGCAGCACCGCCGAGGCCGGGCGCTTTTCCTGGCTCAGCCGGAAGAAGACCTGGCCGCGGGCACCGCGGTCCGGCCAATAGCCGATGCTGGCGAAACCAGCCCCGTTTCTGCGTCCGCCACCGTCGGGAGTCGCGATCGCATAACAGCGCCCGGTCTCGCGAAACGCGCCCCACGACCCGAAGATTCCCAATGACTGTTGCACCTGGGCGAGTGCGGGTGAAGCACATGCAAGAAAAACAATCGCAATGATCGTCGCGCGCAACATGCGCTCCAGATGAGGCCGCTTGTGACCCAATAGCAACAGGAAATTTCGTTTATATAGGGTTCATGCAACCTTTAGCATTCCGATCCGCTGGGTCGGCCGGTCCAAGAGTGACCCAAAATCGAAGGAGTTATGTTATGCGTAAGTATCTGCTTGCCGCGCTGGTCGCGAGCGCTGTTGCAACCCCCGCGATGGCCCAGGACAGCACCGACCGTGCCGCATTCACCGGCTTCAAGGTCGAAGGCATTGCCGGCTGGGATCGTCCCAAGGTTCCGGGCAGTCACGACAACGGGATCGTCTACGGCGTCGGTACTGGCTACGACTTCCAGGCCGGGCATTTCGTCCTCGGCATCGAGGGCGAAGCGTCCGATTCGAGCGCGAAGAAGTGCATCGCCGGCGGATTCGTCACCGGTGACCGGCTCTGCTCGGATGCCGGCCGAGATCTCTATGCCGGCGGCCGCATCGGCGCGCTGGTGACGCCGACCACCCTGCTCTACGCCAAGGCCGGCTACACCAACGCCCGGGTCAATTCCGACTATACGAGCGCGACCGGCGGCCCCGCCAGCTTCAGCCTGCGCCAGAACCTCGACGGCGTTCGGGTCGGCGCGGGTCTCGAACATGCGCTTGGCCGCAATGCCTTCGTCAAGGCCGAGTATCGCTATTCGAACTACGAGCAGGGCGTCGAGCGCCACCAGGTCGTCGGCGGCATCGGTTTGCGTTTCTAACCATCGGAGCCACTTGGGTTTTCGGTTCGGAAGGGGGCCGGGGCGCGAGTCCCGGCCCTTTTTCCGTAGCACTGCACAAGCCCCTAGCCGTGGCTGGTAAGCCGCTCTAATACTCCCCCAAAGTACCAATTGGGGGACCCAATGAAGGCGACGATCGAACGGGCCACATTGCTCAAGAGCCTGGGGCACGTCCAGTCCGTGGTGGAGCGCAGGAACACGATCCCCATTCTTTCGAATGTGCTGATCGAAGCGACCGAGGGCGGCGGCATTCGGCTGATGGCGACCGATCTCGATCTCCAGATCAACGAGACGGTCGAGGCGAATGTGACTCAGGCTGGCGCGACCACCGTGTCGGCCCACACCCTGTTCGACATCGCCCGCAAGCTTCCCGAGGGCAGCCAGGTCGAGCTCAACGCCGCTGAAGGCAAGATGCAGGTCAATGCCGGCCGCGCCCGGTTCAACCTGGCGACGCTGCCGCGCGACGATTTTCCGGTGATCGCCGAAGGCGAGCTGCCGACCAGGTTCGAGCTTCCCGCAGCGACGCTTCGCCAGATCATCGACAAGACCCGCTTCGCAATCTCCACCGAAGAGACTCGCTACTATCTCAACGGCATCTTCCTGCACGTCTCGGACGAAGCGCAGCCGGTGCTCAAGGCGGCTGCTACCGACGGTCACCGCCTCGCCAGGGTGACCGTGCCGCGGCCGGCTGGCGCCGAGGGCATGCCGGATGTGATCATCCCGCGCAAATGCGTCGCCGAGCTTCGCAAGCTGCTCGACGAGCTCGACGGAAGCGTCCAGATCTCGCTTTCGGAGACCAAGGTTCGTTTCGGCCTCGGCACCGCGATCCTGACCTCCAAGCTGATCGACGGAACCTTCCCCGATTACAGCCGGGTGATTCCGACTGCGAACGACAAGTTGCTCAAGATCGATCCGCGCAGCTTCGAAGAGGGGGTCGACCGAGTCTCGACGATCGCCAGCGAGAAGACCCGTGCGGTCAAGATGACGCTCGACCGCGACAAGATCACCCTGTCGGTGACCAGTCCGGAGAACGGCACCGCCGCCGAGGAAGTGTCGGCCGATTATGGCAGCGACAGCTTCGAGATCGGTTTCAACGCCCGCTATCTGCTCGACATATTGGGCCAGATCGAGGGCGAGACGGTCGAGATGCATCTTGCGGACGCCGCGGCGCCGACCCTGCTCAGGGAGAATGACAAGGCCTCGGCGCTCTATGTGCTGATGCCGATGCGGGTGTGATTCGTCGGCCCGGCACCTGATTCGTGTTCAGCCGCCTGATTCCGGTCAATGAGCGGCGCCGTCGGTGCGGGCCTCAAATTGTTCGCGGGTGAGCACTACAGGAGGGAGCTCGAACTCCGATTTCGGGATCGGCCCCTGTTTCACGCTTTCGAGTTGGAGGAGGCCGGACATTTTGATCACCGTCCCCTTTTCGAAAATCGTCTGAATTTTCGCGGCGAAGTCAGAAACTGTACCGCGCATTGCTGCCAGTCCAGCAGCCGACCCTCCCATCTGCGCCGCGATGGCCCGGCCGACCGCTGCGAGATCCGGGTCCGTATTGATAACGAAGTCGAACCCGGTCGGGCTGGTTGTTCCGTGCGTTCGTAACGACCAGGTCGTACCCAGTCGGCCGCCCACAGTCTCGGTTTTCCCGGCGACGATGTCGAATTTGGGTCCCTCGTCCGGTAGCGCCGGTTTTCCCATTTTCGGCGACATCGCCGCCACCGCACCGCGAAACCTCTTTGCATTCACGGCAACCCAGTCGTCCTGTCTGACGGCATATGTGCCGGAGAGGTCCGAGGTAAGCAGGTACGAGACGCCGCCGATCGTCAACACTGCAAGCTGGTTGCCCTGGGTGACGCGCATATTCCCTTTCTCGTCCACCTCGACGCTCATCCCCACCAGGCCTTGAGGGTTCATGTAGCGTGCGGTCAGGTCGGCCTGCGCGGGGGTGGCGGCCATGAAGATCGCAGCGGCCAGGAACCGCCGTCTCGATCGCTTCATTTGAACCATGACAATGTTCCTTCGCGTGGTTCGTCTGCTAGCAGTCTGAGAAATGGCGGTCATTCGATTTTCGGGTTAGGGCCCGTTGAATGGCTGTCCGCCGTCTCTTTTTTTCCAATTTCCGTTCCTATGCCGACGCGCTGGTCGAGCCCGGCCCAGGGCT
>JAQGLD010000192.1 GCA_028293055.1 Alphaproteobacteria bacterium | reverse complement strand
CGATGCGTGCGGACGATTCGAGCCTGACCGCACTGGTCAGCCGGGCCAGGCTTCCGTCGACGAGCCAGCGCGCGACCAGGGCGGTGTTGAGCGGCGGCGCCATCACCGCGCTCTGGTGCGAAGCCTGGGCGAGGCTGAAGGAGTCCCGCACACTAGGTGCGCGGACGAATGCCACCCGTAGCGCCGGCGAGACAATCTTGGACAAGCTGAGAATGTACCACGCCAGTTCCGGCGCGAAGCTTGAAATGGGGGCCAGGGGTATTTCGCGCAGGCGTCCGTAGGCGTCATCCTCCACGATCGCGAAGCCGTGGCGGCGTGCGATTGCTCCGATCGTGCGTCGCCGTGCGATCCCCATCGTCGCGGTCGTGGGATTGTCGTTGGCCGGCACGACGTAGAAAGCGGCGAGCTTGCCGCGGCCAGCCGCCTCCTCCAGCGCCTCGGGACGCACCCCCTCCCGATCCATCTCCAGGCCGACGATCTCGGCGCCGGCGCGGCGGGCGACCGAGAGCAAGCCGGGATAGGTGAAGCAGCCGGTCGCGATCCTGGCGCCGGGCGAGAGCAGAAGCGATGTGATCGCCTGCAACGCGTTCTGGCTGCCGGCGGTGATCACCACCTGGTCTGCGGTCGTGCCGGGCAGACTAGGCGAAAACAGGCCGGCAGCTGCGACACGAAACGGCTCCGCGCCGCCGGGGGGCTGGTAATGGAGGGGCGCGCCGCGTTCTGCCAGCAAGGCCGCAAGGCCCGATTGGATCCGCTCGCGAAGCAGGCCGCCTGCGGGCTCGGGCGGCATGTTCATTCCGCTCGCCACGTCCACCCCGGCGAGATCGACGAGGCCGCTGCGACCGCGCACGAAGCTGCCGCGTCGCCCCTCGCTGACGATCAGGCCTCGCGCCGCGGCCTCCGCATAGGCCCTGGTGACCGTGGTCAAATCCACACCGAGTTGGCCCGCCAGCGCGCGCTGCGTCGGCAGCCGGTCGCCCGGGGCGACCTTGCCCTCCTCTATGTCGGTTTCCATCCGGTCGGCGATGGCAAGATAGAGCGGGTGGAGCCCTGGCTTGGCTTGCGATGTTCCGGCCATGTCGTTCCTTGCTTTGTATGCACCCATATATTATATTGCATCCATACAAAGCACAATATGTATGGCTCCGCGATCGGAGCAGTCGGAGGCTCAAGGTGCAGGACGATCTTCGGTTCGTGGACGAAAGCGGCAGGAGCTGGAAAAAGATCGACCCGCTCAGGACGGGCCCGTTCGGGCGCTGTCCGCGCTGCGGCAAGGGCCACATGTTCGAGAGTTTCATCAAGCTTTCGCCGGCATGCGAGGTCTGCGGCCTCGATTTCTCTTATGCCGATCCGGCCGACGGGCCCGCCTTCTTCGTGCAGATGTTCACCTGCGTTCCCGCAGTGATCTTCACCTTGATGCTCGAGATCCTGCAGAGCCCGCCATTCTGGGTGCACCTGGTGACCAGCCTGCCTTTGGTCCTCGGCAGCACCATCCTGCCAATTCGTCCGCTCAAGGGCTGGTTGGTCGCGAGCCAGTTCTTCTTCAAGGCACGGGAAGGCCGACTGGTCAGCGAGTGACCGTGCCTGGCGCTCCAGCGCCTTGGCGAAGGGGGAAGCGTCTCAGCGGAAGCCCGCCACATATGCATCCACCCGCGCGATATGCGCCCGTTTCTCTTCCTCGCTCAGGAACGAGCCCAGGAATGAATTGCGCGCCAGCGTCGCCAATTGCTCCGCCCCGAGCCTGCGCCCCTCCGCTGCGGCACGATAATTGGCGTTCACATAACCGCCGAAATAGGCCGGATCGTCCGAGTTGATCGTCACCCGCAGCCCTTCCGCGAGCATGTGGTCGATCGGATGGTCGTCCATGCTCGGCACGACGCAGAGCTTGAGGTTGGAGAGCGGGCAGACGGTCAGCGTCATCTGCTCGCGCGCCAGCCGCTCGACCAACGCGGGATCCTCGAGCGATCGATTGCCATGGTCGAGCCGGTCGACCTCGAGCACATCGAGCGCCTGCCAGACATAGTCGGCCGGGCCTTCCTCGCCGGCATGGGCGACCCTCTTCAGCCCTTTCGCAGCCGCCGCGGCGAACACCCGCGCGAACTTCTCGGGCGGGTGGCCGAGCTCCGAGGAATCGAGCCCGACCGCCTCGATCCGGTCGAGCCAGGGTTCGGCTTCGGCCAGGGTGGCGAACGCCTCCGCCTCGCTGAGGTGGCGCAGGAAGCAGAGGATCAGCCTGGCGGTGATCCCGTGACGGGCGCGGGCATCCTCCATTCCGGCGAGCAACCCGGCAACCACGGTGCCGAAGCCGATGCCGCGGGCGGTGTGGGTCTGCGGATCGAAGAAGATCTCGGCATGGACCACCGAGTCCGCCGCCGCCCGGTCGAAATAAGCGGCGGCCAGGTCGCGGAAATCCGCCTCGGTGCGAAGCACGTCCGCGCCTGCATAATAGATGTCGAGAAAGTCCTGCAGCCGCGAGAATTGGTAGGCGCCGCGGACCTCTTCGACCGAGGCGAACGGAATCGCGACCCCATTCCGCTCGGCGAGCGCGAACATCATCTCGGGCTCGAGGCTGCCCTCGATGTGCATGTGCAGCTCCGCCTTTGGCAGGCCGCTGATGAAGGCGTTCAGGTCTGTCATTTCGGACTCTCGTCGTTCGGGTTGGGGGCGCCGCGCGCATGAGCGAGACGGCCGGCGACATAGGTGCGCGCCACTGCGCGGTCGTCGCCGAGGATCTGGAGCGCGAACAGACGGTCGTGGAGCGAGGCGCCTGCGCTGCGCCGCGCGAGCAAAGCGGTCGACTTCGAATCGAGCAGAACGAAATCCGCCTCCTGGCCGGTTCTCAGCCCGCCGATCCGATCGCCGAGGCCGAGCATCTTCGCGCCGCCCGCAGTCGCGAGGTGCAGGGCACGGAACGGGTCGAGGCTGGTTCCGCGCAGCTGGCCGACCTTATAGGCTTCGCCGAGCGTCGCCAGGATCGAGAAGCTGGTTCCGGCGCCGACATCGCTGCCCATTCCGACCTTGACCCGGTGGGCGTCGGCTAGAGCGAGATCGAACAGCCCCGAGCCGAGGAAGAGGTTCGACGTCGGGCAGAACGCGATTCCAGACCCTGCCGCCGCCATCCGGGCCATCGCCCGCTCGCTCATATGGACGCAGTGCGCGAAGACCGATCGCGGCCCGACCAGCCCGAAGCGATCATAGACGTCGAGATAATCGGCCGAGTCCGGAAAGCGGCCGGCGACCGCGGCGATCTCGTCGGGATTCTCGGCGAGGTGGGTGTGCATCAGCACGTCGCGATGCCCGGCGAGCAGGGCTCCGGCGTCGGCGAGCTGGGCGTCGGAGGAGGTCAGGGCGAAGCGCGGGGTCACTGCATAACCGAGCCTGCCCTTGCCGTGCCAGCGGGCGATCAGCGCCTCGCTCTCGGCCCGGCCGCTGGCGACAGTGTCGCGAAGGTTGGGTGGGCCCTGGTCCATCAGCACCTTGCCGGAGACGATCCGCATGTTGCGGGCCAGCGCAGCCTCGAACAGGGCGTCGACCGAAGCGGAATGGACGGTCGGAAAGACCAGGGCGCTGGTCGTCCCGTTCCTAAGCAGCTCGCCGAGGAAGAAGCCGGCGACCTCGTCGGCATGGCCGCGATCGGCGAACAGCGCCTCGGCCGGGAAGATGTGGCGCTCCAGCCATTCGAGCAACTGCTCGCCGTGGGAGGCGATCCGCCCGGTCTGCGGATAATGGACGTGGCAATCGACGAAGCCTGGCACCAGCAGAGCGCCCGGAAAGGAGTCGATCGCGAGGCCGGGGAAAAGCGGCGCGACCTCGCCATGGGGTCCGCAGGCCGCGACCCGACCGTCCTCGACGACCAGCAGCCCGTCTTGATGGTGAACGACCGCCGCCGCTCCTGCGAAGGCGGGATCGTCCGGTACTGAGAGGATTTCGGCGCGATAGCCACGAAGCGAGTGCATCGCCCAAGCATGGCGGCGCCGGCGCGGGTTTGCAAATTCGGGTTCCGACCGCGGGCGGCGGTGGTGGAGCCCGCGGCCGGAGCCGCATCGCTAGCCACGCCGGGTCGCGCGACTTTGTCTTCTCTGTGTCGACGGGGCTCGGCTGCGACACAAATATCCGCCTTGCGTCGCGTCGCCGCCACGATCCGACAAGGCCCGGCAAAGTCGAGCCATGCGCGCGACCAATACAGGCGCCTTCGGACACAAGCGGGAAGAGGGCCTCCCGTTCCATCACGAGGACGAAGATGCGCCATTTGCTCGCCGCCAGCTGCCTGACTCCGATCGCCTTGCTCGCCGCGCCCGCCGCGGCGGAGACCCTGGTCTCGACCGCGAGGACGATTCCGATCGCGACGTCGACGGCGAATGGAGGCAGTGCCGACGACGTGCGGATCACCAGCGACGGATCGGTCAAGCCGGGTTCGGGAGTCGCGGTCACCCTGGACAGCGACAATAAGGTGACCAACGAGGGCAGTATCCAGACCACCGATTCAGACGGCGCGGTCGGGATCCTCGCTTTGCCCGGTCACACCGGCGCGATCTCGAATAGCGGCACGATCACGATCGACGAAAGCTATGTGGCGACCGACGCCGATGGCGACGGCGAGGTCGACGGACCCCTCTCGACCGGGGTCAGCCGCTTCGGAATCCTCGTTTTTCCGGGCGCGCCCTTCGCCGGCGACATCACGAATACCGGAACGATCACGGTCAAGGGCAATCGCTCCGCGGGAATCGAGATCGACGCTCCGCTGACCGGGACGCTGAAGAGCAGCGGCACGGTCACGGTCACCGGGGACGACAGCTACGGGATCCGCGCCGGAGCGGTCGGCGGCAATGTCGCAATCTCTGGCACGATCACCGTCACCGGCCACAACGATGTCGGAGTAGCGGTCGACGGCGACATTGGCGGAGCGCTCGCCGTGCAGGGCGGGATCACCGCCACCGGCTACCGCTCGACCGTGCGGCCCACGGACACCACCACGCTCGATGCCGACGATCTGCTGCAGGGCGGTCCCGCGCTTCGTATCAGCGGCAATGTCGCTGGCGGAATCCTGTTCGATATCCCCCCGGTCGACGCAGATCCCAACAATAGCGACGAGGATGGCGACGGTATCCCCGACGCCAGCGAAGGCAGCGCGCTCGTCACCTCCTATGGCGCAGCCCCGGCGGTGCAGATCGGCGCCGTGGGCCGCGACACCGCGATCGGGGCGGTCGCGGGGACTGCCGCGGCCGGCAACGGAATCGTGGTCAAGGGCGCGATCGACGGCGAGGGAGTCTATTCCGGAGTCTCGGCCACCGGCTTCGCGATCGGCGGCCTCGGCGGCAAGGTCGATGTCGCCGGAGGAATGCTGGTCAGCGGATCGGTCAACGCCGGCTCGCTCGATTCCGACGCGACCGCGCTCCACATCGGCGCCGGGGCGACCGTGCCGACGCTTACCGTCAGCGGCCGGATCCTCGCGACGGGCGGCAGTGTCGCCACCTCCAATGTCGAGGGGGTCGCGATCGACTCCGGGGCCAATGTCGCGAGCCTGGTCAATAGCGGCTCGATTGGTGCCCGGATCAACGGCGCCGCGGGCATCGCCACCGCGATCGTCGACCATAGCGGCACGCTCGGGTCGATCCAGAATAGCGGCACGATCGGGACCGCCCTGACCAGCGGTGGCACCGCGATCGCCATCGATCTCTCCGCCAATTCGGGCGGAGCTGCTGTGAGTCAGGTCGCTCCCGCCTCCACCACCGCAGCGGCGCCAGTAATCAACGGCGCGATCCTGCTCGGCTCGGGCAATGACATGCTCAGCCTTTCCGCCGGATCCGCCGCCGGCGCGATCAGCTTCGGCGAGGGAACCGGCACGCTGCGGCTCAGCGGGGCTGCGACCCAGTCGGGCGGGATCTCGTTCGGCAGCGGCGCGGACACGATGAGCCTGTCCGGCACCACGATCCACCAGGGCGATGTCGATTTCGGCGGCGGAGCCGATTCTCTCACCCTTTCCGACACCGCGTCGTTCAGCGGCGCTCTGAGCCGCGCGAGCGGGCTTGCAATCTCGGTGGGCGGCGGCACCCTCGATCTCAGCAATTCCGGAACGGTCACGATCGGTTCGCTCGACGTGGCGGCGACCGGCGCGTTCACAATCAGCCTCGATGGCGCCGCCGGCACCCACACGCTCTACGACGTGATCGGATCGGCGAGCTTCGCGCCCGGCGCCAAGGTCAATCTCAAGGTTACCAGCCTCGGCGCGATCGAGGGCGACTACACGATCCTCCACGCCGGCACGCTGACCGGCGCCTCCAACCTTGTCACCGCCGGAGCCGCGATTCCCTATCTCTTCCATACCGATCTGTCGGTCGACCAGGCCGCCGGCGAGGTCGATCTGCAGGTGCGCCGCAAGAGCGCAGCCGAGCTCGGCCTCAACCGTTCGGGCGCCGCGGCCTATGACGCGGTCTATGCCGCGCTCACCGGCGACACCCAATTGGCAAGCGTGTTCCTCGGCATCCAGGATGCCGATACGTTCGCGCGCGATTATCGCCAATTGCTTCCCGATCATGCCGGCGGAGTCTTCGCCATGGCCACTGAGGGCTCGCGGGCGCTCGGCCGCACGCTCGCCGATCCGCACTCGCCTTTGATCGACATGGGCGGCTGGGGCTTCTTCCTGCAGCAGATCGGCTGGGGATCGAGCAAGCCCGCCGGCGACAGCGCACCGTGGCGGGTGACAGGGTGGGGCGCTTCGGGCGGTGCCGAAATCAAGGCCGGCGGGCTCGGCAATATCGGACTCTCGCTGGCCTATCTCGCGGGCGTCGATCGTTCGGATGCCAATCAGATCGATTCGAACGAATATGAGCTTGCCGCTTACTGGCGCGCCGACTGGAAGGGCCTGCACGCTTATGCCCGCGCGTCAGGCGCCTATCTGATGTTCGATTCGACCCGCAATTTCTCCGGAACGGCCGGCACCACCGCCGTCGCCCGCAAGGCCAGCGGAAGCTGGAACGGGACCATGGTCTCGGGCTCCGGCGGCCTCTCCTACGAGGTGAAATCCGGCCGCTTCACCATCCGGCCCGCGGTCAGCGTCGATTATTACCGCCTCCACGAAGGGTCATGGAGTGAAAGCGGCGGCGGCAGCTTCGACCTCAGCATCGACGCCCGCACCGGCGACTCGCTCGCCGCGAACGGGACCGTGGCGGTCGGCTATGCAATTCAGGCCGCCAAGGCGCCGGCCGATCCCTATCTCCGGGTCGAGGTCGAGGGCGGGCGGCGCGAAAATGCCGGCGGGTCGATCGGCGCCACGACCGCGCGCTTCAGCGGCGGCCAGGACTTCACCCTGCTCGCCGACGATGCCCGCAGCAGCTGGATCGGCCGCCTGCGCCTACTCGGCGGAAATGGCGACTTCCAGGCGAGCGGCGAGGTGGGAGCGGAACGCGAGACCGACCGCACCGCCCTCTCCGCGCGGGTCGCAGTGCAGATGAAGTTCTAGCGCTCGACACGTGTTGTCCGGCGCAGGCCCATAGGCGCCAGCTGGAATGACGGATCAAGCCCTCCCCCTTGATGGGGGAGGGTTGGGTGGGGGTGGACTCAGAACCCGCGCCGAGCGGGCGGAGACTCCACTCGCGTGCCCGCCTCAACCCTGCCAGTGCGCCTGCCGTGCGGCGGGATCGCGGCGATAGATTCCGCCTTCGACCCGATCCGTCATCCCAGTGAAGGCTGGGATCTCAGTGCCTTACGGCTTGATCGGAGTCGGCAGAGAAGCAAGGCAAGAAAAGTGAGATCCCAGCTTTCGCTGGGAGACGAGAAAATCCATTCCTTCATTGGCTCGAAATCGGGGTCTGACCAAAAGACATGGCCGATAGGCCGGGAAACGGCCTTTGCCGACGCGGCGTCGACCCGCACTTCGCTAAGTTATGCCTCGGTCAGCACGCCGCGATAATCGTCGTCCTCGAGCGCCCGGCCGGCGCCGACCGCGACGCAGGTCAGCGGCTCGTGGGCGATCGCGACCGGAAGGCCGGTGGCCTTTGCGACCGCTTCGTCGATCCGCTGGAGCAGCGCTCCGCCGCCGGTGAGGACGATTCCGCGGTCGACGATGTCCGCCGAAAGCTCGGGCGCGGTATTCTCGAGCGCGGTGCGGATCGCGCTGAGGATCTGGCTGACCGGCTCGACGATCGCATCCGCGATCTCGGCCTGGCTGATGATGATCTCCTTCGGCATGCCCAATGCGAGGTGGCGCCCGCGCACGCTGATCGTCGCCGGCTCCCCCTTGGGCGGAAGCGCGCTGCCGAGCTGGTGCTTGATCCGTTCGGCGGTACCTTCGCCGATCATCAGATTATATTTCCGCCGGACCGCGCCCTGGATGGCATCGTCCATCTTGTCGCCGCCCACCCGGACGGAGGTGCTGTAGGCGAGCCCGCGGAGCGACAGGATCGCCACCTCGGTGGTGCCTCCGCCGATATCGACGACCATCGCGCCTTCGGGCTCGGTCACCGGCAGTCCGGCGCCGATCGCCGCGGCCATCGGCTCCTCGATCAGCCAGACCTTGGCGGCGCCGGCATTGGTCGCTGCATCGCGGATCGCCCGGCGCTCGACGGAGGTCGATCCCGACGGCACGCAGATCACGATCTCGGGGCGGCGCGGCAGCCGCGACGGACCGCCATGGGCCTTGTCGATGAAATGCTTGATCATCTGCTCGGCGACATCGATGTAGGCGATGACACCGTCCCAGAGCGGCCGGATCGCCTGGATCTTGGCCGGCGTCTTGCCCATCATCAGCTTGGCGTCGATCACGACCGCCTTGACCCGACGCACGCCGTCGCGGGTTTCGAGCGCGACCACCGAGGGCTCGTTGAGCACGATTCCCCGCCCGCGCATATAGACGACGGTGTTCACCGTCCCGAGGTCGATGGCGATGTCGTGCGAAGGGAGCCTGAACAGGCGGGAAAGCAGCATGAAAAAGGGGTCTATCCGGTAATCATGGTTAACAAGCGGTCAGGATTGCCGAAGCCGCGGCAAAGAGGAACCGTGCACGGGACGATCCCCGCTCGATCTGCGTCAGAGCGAGCCGTTGCCGGGTTGGCCGGTCCTCAGCGCCGCGAATCGCCGGAACCTTTAGGGCGCTGGGGACTGTTTGCCTAATTCTCGCTGGATCGGCGCGAGAATAGCGTCGAAGCGGGCCCGCGTAGAGTGCCGCCCCAGGATGAAAGGAGCTGGACAGTGACCGAGGACGAAAAGGCGATCCGGGCGCTGATCGAAACCTGGATGTCGGCGAGCCGGGAGGGCGATCTCGAAACCGTCCTCGGCCTGATGACCGACGATGTCGTCTTCATGGTTCCCGGCCGCGAACCGTTCGGCAAGGCTGAGTTCGCAGCGCAGTCGCGCGCCATGAGCGGGATGAAGATCGACGGGAAGAGCGAGGTGGTCGAGCTTGAAATTCTCGGCGACTGGGCATTCATCCGCAGCCATATCGACTTGACCGTGACTCCACCGGACGGCGAAAGCGTGCGGCGATCCGGCTACACCCTCACTCTGGTCCGCAAGGAGGGGGACGGCAGTTGGCGGCTGGCGCGCGACGCGAACCTGCTCAGCGGGAAGACCTGAGGACTTCTGGTCCCGCCACATGCCCCTCACCGTCCTCCATCCACGAAGGTGAGATTCCGATCTCCGCTTCCAGGCTCGTGGGTCGATGCATGGACCCGAATCTAGAACAGAGCCGGGTCGGCGACCGCTTGCGGCTCCACGGCCTCGTTCTGCACCATGCCGTGGCAAAGCAGGATCGCCTCGCGCAGGCTCGCGAAGCTCGGCAGATCGGAACCGCCGTCGGCGGCCTGGGCCGAAGTGCGGTCTTCCCCGGTCGGGCCGTAGGCGATGCGGCTGCCGGGGAATCGGCGCTGGAGCTGCTCGGCCTGGAGCCGCACCCGCCGGCTTCGCCGCGCGGACTGCGAATGGACGAGGAGGATGATCGAAGCGGCGTCGCCATTGACGGCTTCGGCGCGCTCGACCGCGAGGCCGTGCTTGGCGAGCAACTGGGCGAGCATCGCGGTAACCGCGGCGTCCACCGGCCCGGCGCCGGGAATGCAGAGCACGGCGCCGCCCGAGCCGAAGGAAGCGTCTTCCGCCATCGGCTCTCCGCTCGGTGCCGGTGCCTTGGGCAGACTCTTCTCGGCGAGCGTCGCGGCGACCGGCTCGACCGGCGCCTCTGACGATCGCGGCTCCGGATCCTGGTCGTCATAGCCGGACAGCTCCTCGACCAATGCTTCGGCCGCTTCGCCCAGCTCCGCGAGCCGTGCGCGCGACAGCACTCCGCGCCGCCGGTCGGCTATCGCCAGGCGAAGGCCGGGGATCGCGACTGCATCGTAATAAGAGGACAAGGCCCTTTCCTTGAGCAGCAGCTCTGCCTGCTCGAGCACCTCGTCGGTGTCGCCGGCCAGCATGCGCTGATAGAAGCCCTCGACCGGAGTGAGCGCCGGCCTGTCGCCGAGCAAAACGTCGATGAACTCGAGCCGTTCGACATGGCGGCCGAGGACGACGAGGCACAAGGTGAGCGGAGTCGAGAGGATCAGTCCGATTGGCCCCCACAGCCAGGTCCAGAACACCGCCGCGACGATCACCGCGACCGGGGACAGGCCGGTGGCGTGGCCATAGACATTGGGCTCGACGACATATCCCATGAACGGCTCTGCGATCAGGAACAGCAAGGCGGCGTAGATCGCCATCGTCCAGCCCGGATCGACTGCGGCGGCGAGCAGCAGCGGCGGCACCGCGGCGAGGAAGGCGCCGATATAGGGCACGAAGCGCAGGAGCCCGGCCAATATCCCCCACAGCAGGGGGGCCGGGACCCCGATGAAATAGAGCCCGGCGCCGATCGCGGTGCCGAACGAGGCGTTGACCGCCGACTGGGTCAGGAAATAGCGGCTGAGCCGAGCACCGGCATCGTCGATTGCCACCGTCGTGCGGTGGAGGTCCCTGGATCCGAACAGCCGGATCAGCCGGTCGCGCAGATCCTCGCGCTGGAGAAGGACGAAGATCGCGACGACAAGCACGATGACCATCGTCTCGAGCGGCCCGAGCAGGGGCGCGACGACCAGCCGGAGCCCTTCGAGCGGAGTGACCGCCGGCTGGTGGACCTCGACCGGGATCGGCGCCCGAGCCGCCCGCGACGCCTGGAGCGCCGCCGGGGGTGCTCTTTTCTGCGGCCCGCTGAACTGGCGCGAAAGCCGGTCGAGCGTCTGCGGCAGCTGGCCGATATTGGAGGCGCGGGCCGCGGCTAGCTTCTTCTGGATCGCGCCTGCATAATCCGGTGCGTTGGACGCGAGATGGGCGACCTGGAGCCCGACGATCGCGCCGGCGGCGCCGATCACGCCGAGCGCGAGCAGCACCGCGACGATCACCGACGGAGTTCGCCCCAGCTTGAGCTTGCGGAAGATGCCGACCAGCGGCGCGAGGATGAAGGCGAGCAGGACCGCGAGCATGATCGGGACGAGGACGGTCCGCGCGAAATAGAGCGCTCCGACCACGACCACGCCGACGACGACGCTGAGCAGGCTCGACAGAGCCGGGCTGTCGGCGCTTGGAACCTTGGCGATTTCCGGCGGCGGCTCAGCCATTCAAGCAACAGATCGGCAAGGTCTCTTCTCCCCGGACTCCTGCCGAACGGCCGGCGCTCCACTGCGTTCCGGCAGCGTTCCGAATGGCGGGAAGCGACAATGGAAAGGGCGCAATGCGGTTCGGGCCTGTGATAGGGGCGCACCATTCGGGCTCACGGCGTCGCCGGGCCGATCGCAAAGGATGATGTGCGGGTGCCGGACTCGAATGCCAAGCTGGAGCGCTACGACGCGATCATCCTCGGCGCCGGCGGGGCTGGCCTGATGTGCGCCGCAGTCGCCGGCCAGCGCGGCCGTCGGGTGCTGCTGGTCGACCATGCCGAGGCGGCGGGCAAGAAGATCCTGATTTCGGGTGGCGGACGCTGCAATTTCACCAATGTCGATGCCCGGCCGGACCGCTATCTGTCCGCCAACCCGCATTTCATGAAATCCGCCCTCGGCCGGTACCGGCCAGATGATTTCATCGCCCTGGTCGACAGCTACGGCATCGCGTGGCACGAAAAGACCCTCGGCCAATTGTTCTGCGACGGTTCAGCGAGGCAGATCGTGGCGATGCTGCTCGAGGAATGCGCCAAGGGGAATGTGGCGCTCGCGCTCGGCAGCCCGGTCCGCGAGGTAGAGCATCGCGACGGCCAGTTCCGGATCGCGATCGGCGGGCGCGAGGCCGTAGCGCCGGCCCTGGTGATCGCCACCGGCGGCCCCTCGATCCCAAAGATGGGCGCGACCGGATTCGCCTACGATCTCGCCAGGCGCTTCGGGCTGAAGGTGGTCGAGCCCCGCCCGGCGCTGGTGCCGCTCACCCTCGGCGGCGAGGAGATATTGTTCCGCGAACTCTCCGGCGTCGCCACCGAGGTGATCGCGCGAGCCGGCAAGACCGCGTTTCGCGAGGCGGCCCTGTTCACCCATCGCGGCCTTTCCGGGCCCGCAATCCTGCAAATCTCATCCTATTGGCGGCACGGCGAGCCGGTCGAGATCGACTTTCTCCCGTCCGAAGCCAAGGGCTGGCTGGTGGCGGCCAAGCGGGCGCGGCCGCGGTCCGGACTTCGCGCAATCCTGGCCGGGCTGCTGCCTGCCCGGCTCGCCGAGGCGCTGGCGGGGCAGATCGGTGTCGAAGGCGAGCTCGGCAATCTGCCCGACCGCACGCTCGAGGCGATCCAGGCGAGGCTCGCTGGCTGGCGCTTTCACCCCAACGGGACCGAGGGCTTCGCCAAGGCCGAGGTCACCGCCGGCGGCATTGCCACCGAGGGCCTCTCGTCGCGGACGATGGAGGCGAAAGCCGTGCCCGGACTCTATGCGATTGGCGAGGCGGTAGACGTCACCGGCTGGCTCGGCGGCTACAATTTCCAGTGGGCCTGGGCGAGCGGCTGGGCCGCGGGAGAGGCGATCTAGAGGGGGGGCCCGACACTCCGAGCTCCTAGTCACGCGGTATCTTGTGTTTCCGCATCCTTGCGCGTGATTCGTGCCCAGAAGATCTCCGCCG
>JAQGLD010000180.1 GCA_028293055.1 Alphaproteobacteria bacterium | reverse complement strand
GATGTCATAGGCCTCGGTCTCGAAACCCGGGCCGAGCAGGCTTTGGAACATCGCTCCATAATCGCCGAAGCGCGGGATCAACGCCGAAGGCGGTCGCCCGGTCTCTAGGATGCCGATCTTCACGCGGCGATCCTAGGCAAAATGCGCTACTGAGGGAAGATCCGACGCTAAAGTGCAACTGCGAACCATTCGCAACAAGCTTGACCTTGCTGCGAATCATTTGCAATAACCCCTCCAACCAAGGGGTGCCAATGTCTCTCGCCACGCAGACCGATCGCCGCATGATGTTCCTGGCGATGAGCTGTATCGGCTTCATCGCCTCGCCGGGTCGCGCAGCCACGGTCACCGAGGATTCGGGCGAAGGCGGTTATGACGGCGATGCCGAGATCGTCGTCACCGGCCAGCGCGAGCCGCCGCGGATCGGCGCCAAGGATGTCGCGGCGCCGCTCGACACGCCGCGCTCGATCGTCGTCGTCGATTCGGAGACGATCCGCCAGACCGGCTCGGCGACGCTCGCCGATGCGCTACGCACCGTGCCGGGGATCACGTTCGGAGCGGCGGAGGGCGGCAATCCGATCGGAGACCGGCCCTTCATCCGCGGGTTCGACAGCCAGGGCGGCATCTATGTCGACGGGGCGCGCGACCTCGCCGCGCAGACCCGCGAGACGTTCGCGGTCGACTCGATCCAGGTCGTCCGCGGCTCCGACTCGACGCTTGGCGGCAGGGGCTCGGCGGGCGGAACGATCAACATCCTCTCGAAGCTGCCCCAGGCCGAGGATTTCGAAAGCGTCGCTGCGAGCTTCGGCAATGCGAACTACAGGCGCGTCACCGCCGACCTCAACCATCGCATCGGCAATCATGCCGCACTCCGCATCGAAGGGCTGTGGCACGACCAGGATGTCGCCGGCCGAGACTCCATCTGGCAGCAGAGGTGGGGCTTCGCTCCGTCGGTCACCCTGGGTCTCGGAACCCCGACCCGGCTCACCGCCAGCTATTATTATCTCGAAAGCCACGAGCTTCCGGACAGCGGCCTGCCCTATCTCTACACGATCGCCAATGCCCCGGGGACCGGCGAGATCCCCACCCGGCCGGCGCTCGGCCGGGTCACGACGATCTCGGGCCAGTCCGGAATCGTGGAGCGATCGAATTTCTACGGCCTGACGGACCGCGATTTCCGCGACTCGACGACCAATCAGGCGACCTTGCGGGTCGAGCACGATTTCGGCGGAATCACGCTTCGCAACACCGCTCGCTTTACCGCGAGCCGCCAGGCTTATTCCTTCCTGCTGCCCGACGACAGCACAGGCAATGTCTACGGCACCAATGCCGCCAGTCCCGGCACGGCCGGCGGCCTGGTCTGGCGGCGCGCAAACACCCGCTACAGCCACAGCGAAAGCATTCTCGACCAGACCGACCTGTTCGGCAGGTTCGACACCGGAGGCATCAAGCACAGCGTCTCGCTCGGCACCGAAATTTCGTGGGAGAAAGCGCGCCGCGGCGCCTTCGTCCTCGCCACCGGATCGACGATCAGCCCGCGCTGCAACCCGGCGACGATCGCGCTTTATGATTGCACCAGCCTGTTCGACCCCAATCCCTCGGATCCCTGGGTCAATTATGCCAGCGACACGTCCAGCGTCCCGGTACCGATCGTCAGGGGCGCTCCCAACAGCGAAACCCAAAACGACGCCAGCACGGTCTCGGCCTACGCCTTCGATTCGGCCACCCTGCTGCCCCAGCTGATCCTCAATCTCGGCGCTCGCCTGGACCGGTTCAAGTCGACGATCACGCCGCCCTTCGCCAGCCAGGCATTCCAGCTCAGCCGCACGGACAGCCTGTTCAACTGGCAGGCCGGGCTCGTCTTCAAGCCGACGCCGGACACCAGCCTCTATGCGAGCTACGCGACCGCGGCGACTCCTCCGAACAGCCTGCTCGGCGAGGGCCGCGAGGACAATGCGCTGGGCGTCGTCGACAATCCTGCCCTGGTCCGGTCGCTCAAGGTCCAGAAGACCCGGTCCTACGAAGCCGGCGCCAAGGCCAATCTCCTCCATGAGCGGCTCGCCCTCGGCCTCGCCGGATTCCAGACCGACATCGCCAATGCGAGGGTGACCGATGCCGACAACAATGCCGCCTTCATCGGCAAGAGCCGGATCCGCGGAATCGAGCTCACTGCCAGCGGCACCATCCTGCCCGGCTGGACCGTGTTCGGAGGCTATACCTTCCTCGACACCAGAATCCTTGACGGCGGGTTCACCGCGCTGACCGCGCCGGCGGTCTCGGGGCAGGCAGCCAAGATCGTGCTGGTTCCGTCGGTGAACAGCGGCAAAAGGATGCCGCAGACCGCGCGCAACAGCTTCACCCTGTGGACCAATGTCCAGCCGGCCAGGCGAGTCTCGCTCGGTGCCGGCGCCTTCTACACCAGCCGCCAATATGGCGGTTATGCCGACAATCGCGCGGCGAGCCAGAATGCGGCGGGAATCGTCACCGTCTCGCCAGCGACCAGGATCCTGTTGCGCGAGATTCCCGGCTATTGGCGCTTCGACGCGCGCCTCGCCTGGCAGGTGACCGACTCGGTCGAGCTCAGCGTCAATGCCCAGAACCTCACCGACAAGGCCTATTTCAGCCAGGCCTATTCCTCCCACTACGCCACAATCGCGCCCGGCCGGACCGTGTTCGGAACCCTGAGCTTCAAGCTGCAATGAGGAGGCGGATGGCCCTTCTTCCGCGCCAGGGGTTCACGCCGCCGCAGGCCACCCTTCAGCGTCATGCTGAACTTGTTTCAGCATCCAGTTCTCCACTTCTCGGACGGGTGACCAGCTGGACCCTGAAACGAGTTCAGGGTGACGATGGGGGAGTCGCGCTCGGCAGAGCGGTCGCGCTTGCGTTTGGACCGCCCGCATGAGCCTCGAACAGCTCTCCCGCGACGAAATCCAAGCGCGCCTGTCAGGCAGCCCCGTGACACGGGCGGCCCTGATCCGCGCCGGAGCCGAGGCCGGGATCGCCGAGGCGCAGGCGGTCTACGGCCAGATCCTGCTCGACGGCGCCGGGGTCATGCGCGACCCGCGCGAGGGCTTGCGCTGGTTCCTGCTCGCCGCCGGCCAGAACAATCTGATGGCGCTCAACATGGTCGGCCGCTGCTACGATCTCGGCTGGGGCATTGCGATCGACAAGGTGCGGGCCGCCGACTGCTACCGGGTCGCCGCGGAGCGCGGGCTCGACTGGGCGATGTACAATCTCGCCACCCTGCTCACGCTCGGCG
>JAQGLD010000613.1 GCA_028293055.1 Alphaproteobacteria bacterium | reverse complement strand
CGAGTGCGCGCAGCGCCGCCGCCTCGGTCTCGTCCGGCGCACGGCGGATCAGCGATCCGGCGACGAACTCGCGGAAATAGGCAAGCGCATAGCCGATCAGGGCGTCGAGCTCGGGATGGGTCTCCGGCGCCGCTTCGGGGGCGTAGCGTTTGACGAAGGCCCAAAGCAGATCCTTGTCGTCGGTGGAGGCGACTCCGACCAGGTTGAGCAGGAGCGCGAAGCTGAGCGGCATCCGCGCCGGCGGGACCTTGCCCGAATGGACGTGGTGGACCGGGTTGCCGAGCTGCTTTTCGACCGGCTGGTCGGGATATTGGGCGAGGAATTGCTGATATTCGTCGACCGCCCTGGGGATGATCCCGAACGAAAGCTGCTTGGCGCGGCGCGGCTCGCGATAGAGGTAGAAGACCAGGCTCTCCTCGGGCGCATAGGTCAGCCACTGGTCGATGGTGACACCATTGCCCCGGGTCTTGGAGATTTTCTCGCCATTCTCGTCGAGGAAGAGCTCGTAATTGAACCCCTCGGGCGGGCGTGCGCCGAGCACCCGGGCGATCTACGAGCTCTGGACGACCGAGTCGATCAGGTCCTTGACGGACATCTCGTAATCGTCTCCGAGCGCGACCCAGCGCATCGCCCAGTCGACCTTCCATTGCAGCTTGGCGCCGCCGCCGAGCACCGATTGCTCGACCTCCTGATGGCTGGCGGGATCGATGTAGCGCACCAGCCCCGCTTCCGGGTCGACCACCTGGACCGGGACCTGCAGCACCTTTCCGCTCTCCGGGCTGATCGGCAGGATCGGCGAATAGGTCTGCCGCCTCTCCTCGCGGAGCGTGGGCAGCATCACATCCATGATCGCGCCCCAGCTTCGCAGCACCGACTTCAGCGCCTCGTCGAACCGGCCGGAGCCGTAGCAATCCGAGGAAGCTAGGAATTCATAGTCGAAGCCGAAGCGGTCGAGGAATTGGCGAAGCAGATTGTTGTTGTGCGCTGCATAGGATGAATGGCCACAGCCATAGGGGTCCGGAACCCGGCTGAGCGGCTGGTCGAGATGGTCGTGCATCAGGTCCTGGCTGGGCACTCCGGGCGGGACCTTGCGCATCCCGTCCATGTCGTCGGAGAAAGCGATCAGCCGGCTCGGCCAGTCGACCATCTCGGACAGAGCGTGGCGGACCATCAGGGTGCGGGCGACCTCCTGGAAGGTGCCGAGATGGGGAAGCCCGCTCGGGCCGTAGCCGGTCTCGAAGACGATGCCGCGCTCGCCCGGCCCGTCAGGGTAGCGCTTGAGCAGCTTGCGCGCTTCCTCATAGGGCCAGGCCTTGGAGACCAAGGCGGCGGCGCGAAGCTCGTCCGGCACGTTCAATTGTTGCCCTTTCGTTCCGGCTGCTCCATCTGGCGGAGATGGCGGCTTCTTTGCCTTATCCCGCGCTTCACGCAACCCATGGCGGCATCTGGCTGTCGACCCCCGGCGGCGAGACACGTGGCCTAGGCCGGGGCGAGGCGATCGCGCGCGCGGCCGAGACCCCGACGATCATGCTCAACGCGCCGCTGGTCGGTCAGCGGCTCGGTTATCCCGAGGTCAACGGGCTCGACCTGCTCGAGCTCTACGCCTTCGTGCATCCCGCGCGCTTCGCGGTGCCGACGCCCAAGGGCCTCGCCGAAGCGCTCGGCCTGGTTGCGCCGGACAGCGATTCCGGGGCTGCAGGATTCTTCCTCGCGGCGGCCGAGCGGCTGCTGGCCACGCTCGAGGGCGAATGGCCGGAGCGCGAGGGCGCATGGGCCTCCGCCCAGGCATTGTACCGGCTGCGCTGGACCTGGGCGCCTGCGGTCGCGCAACGGCTCCGCCGTCCCGAGCGCGACGAGCGCTGGCTTTTCTCGCGCCTGCCCGAATGGGAGGAGAATGGCGGCCGGCCGCCGCCGCGCACGGTGCGGATCCACGCCTCCGAAGCGCTCGAGCGGCTGCAGAGGCTGGTCGGCCGCGAGGCCGAGCTTCGCCAGGGACAGCATGATTATGCCGCCGCCGCAGCCGAGGTCTTCGCGCCGCGACGGGCGGAGGGCGTACCCAACATGCTGCTTGCCGAGGCCGGCACCGGCATCGGCAAGACCCTGGGCTATCTCGCCCCCGCGTCGCTCTGGGCCGAGCAGGCCGACGGCGCGGTCTGGGTCTCGACCTTCACCAAGGCGCTGCAGCGCCAGCTGGATCGTGAAGGGATCCGCCTGTTTCCCGACGCCGAGCAGCGCCGCAAGAAGGTCGTCGTCCGCAAGGGGCGCGAGAATTATCTCTGCCTGCTCAACCTCGAGGATGCGCTGCAGGGCGGCTTTTCGGGCCGGGCTGCGATCCTCGCCCAATTGGTCGCGCGCTGGGCCGGCTATTCGAAGGATGGCGACATGGTCGGCGGAGACCTGCCGGGCTGGCTGACCAGCCTGTTCCGCCGCGCCGGCGCCACCGCCCTGACCGATCGGCGCGGGGAGTGCGTCTATGCCGGCTGTCCACATTACCGGCGCTGCTTCATCGAGCGTTCGGCGCGGGCCAGCGCCGACGCCGACATCGTCATCGCCAATCACGCTTTGGTCATGGTCAACGCAGCCCGGGGCCGCGACGGGGGCAACCCGCCGACGCGGATCGTGTTCGACGAAGGCCATCATCTGTTCGACGCAGCCGATTCGACCTTCGCCACCGCCTTCACCGGCCAGGAGACGATCGAGCTTCGCCGCTGGATCGTCGGCCCGGAAGGCAAGTCGCGCGGCCGCCGCCGCGGCCTCGGGGCGCGACTGATGGATGTCGCCTCCTATGACGAGCAGGGCGGGGCCGCGCTCCAGGCCGCGGTCGAGGCGGCCGGGCTGCTCGCCGGCGACGGGTGGTTGCAGCGGGTCGGCGAAGGCATGCCATTCGGGCCGGTCGAGAAACTGCTAGCCGCGATCCGCGGCACGATCTACGCGCGCGCCACCGCCGAAGATGCGGGCTACGGGATCGAGACCGAGATGGCCGAGCTCGACGGGGCGATCGTCGAAGCCGCCGCGCCGGCAGTCGAAGCGCTCGAATTGCTGGTACGGCCGCTAATGGCGCTCGGCCGCAGGCTCGAAGCAGTGATCGAGGATGCCCCGGACTGGCTCGATGCCCAGGCGCGGGCGCGGATCGAGGGCGCGATCGGCGGGCTCGGCTGGCGAACGCAGACGCTGGCGGCGTGGGTCGCCCTGGTGGCCCGGATCGGCGGACCGGCAGATCCGGACTTCGTCGACTGGATGGCGGTCGACCGGGTCGACGGCCGCGAATATGATATCGGCCTGCATCGCCGCTGGCTCGATCCGACCCGTCCGCTCGCGGAAGCGGTGCTCAAGCCCGCCCACAGCCTGATCGTCACTTCGGCGACCCTGCGCGGCGCCGAGGACTGGGCTGCGGCGGAGGCACGCACCGGCGCCTGCCATCTTCCCTCGGCTGGTCGGTTCGAGGCCAACAGTCCGTTCGACTATGCAGCGAACAGCGAAGTGCTGATCGTCACCGACATCAAGCGCGGGGATGTCGCGGCGCTCGCCGGCGCCTATGCGCGGCTGATCGAGGCGGCGGGCGGCGGCACGCTCGGCCTGTTCACCGCGATCCAGCGGCTGAAGGCGGTCCATGCGCGAATCGCCGATCGGCTCGCCCGCGCCGGCCTCCCGCTCTTCGCCCAGCATGTCGACCCGATCGATACCGGCACCCTGGTCGACATCTTCCGCGACGACCCGCGCGCATCTTTGCTCGGCACCGACGCGCTTCGCGACGGAGTCGACGTGCCCGGCGAATCGCTGCGCCTGGTGGTGATGGAGGGCGTGCCCTGGCCTCGGCCGACCGTGCTCCACGCTGCTCGGCGGGCGGCGGGCGGTGGCACCGCCTTCGACGATCGGGTGGTGCGGGCGAGGCTCGCCCAGGCGTTCGGACGGTTGATCCGCCGGAGCGAGGACAAGGGAATGTTCGTCCTGCTCTCCTCGGCGACCCCCACCAGGCTGCTCAGCGCCTTCCCGCCCGGAGTGGTCGTTCGCCGGCTTCCGCTCGACGAAGCGATCGGCCGGGTGCGTTCGCGGCTTTCAACCGTCGATTCTTTCGGGCATCAGACCCTTCCGGATTGGTCCGAAGCGCCCGGGGAGGCGCTGCGGAAGGATGAAGAGGCGCGATGAAGACGCTGACCCTGCTGCGCCATGCCAAGTCCGGATGGGACGACAAGGTGGCGCGGGACTTCGACCGGCCGCTCAATCGCCGCGGCTACCGCGCCGCGCGTGCCGTCGGCGATGCGATGCGCGCCAATGGGCTGAGTTTCGACCGGGTCGTCGCCTCGCCCGCCAAACGGGTGGTCGAGACGCTTGGCGAGGTCGAGCAGGCCTTCGGACCGCTCGATCCGCAATATGACGAGAGCCTCTATCTTCCCTCCACCGAGACCCTGCTCGACCTGATCCGGGCGACCGACGAAGGGGTCGAACGCCTCCTCCTGGTCGGTCACAATCCCGGCCTCGAGTCCCTCGCGCTCGCTTTGTCCGGCGGGAGCGACAATGCGCTGCGCGACCAGATCGAGCTCAAATACCCGACCGCGACGCTCGCGGAGATCTCGCTCGATGTCGAGCGATGGGCCGATGTCGAAAAAGGCAAGGGCGTGATCACCCGATTCATTCGCCCACGCGATCTCGATCCGGAGCTCGGGCCGGACGGAACCTGAAGGAGGACCGGGCGATGACGACGGGGCAGATCAACGCATTCTTCCCCTCCGACTTCGCGATTCGGGGGCGCCAGTTCATCCCGATGGGGCAGGACCCGCCAGGGGTCAGGCTCGAGACGAGATGGATAGAGATCCCCGACGCGCGCCCTCTCCAGTCGGTCTCGTCGTCGGAATCCGGTTTCTTCGCCGGTCACGGCTTCGTCCTGCTCCCGCACTCGACCCGGGTGCGCGACTGGACGATCGATCCGGAGTCGCCCTTCGAGAGCGAGGTCGCCCGCCTCTACCTCCCTGAGATCGAGACGGTGATACGCGAGCGCCTGCTGCCCGGGCGGCGAGTCGAGATCCAGCAGGGCCCTTTCCTGATCCGGCGGGGACGCGACACCGAGACGCCTTTCTACGCGGAGGGCGCGCACCAGGATTTCGGCCTCACCCCGGACGATTATCAACGCAATGTCAGCGCGTTCGCCAACGAGGAGGCTGCGCGCTGGTGGCGGCTTCGCTTCGAGCAAAGCGACGTGGCGGGCTTCATGGTCGTGGATTTCTGGCGAACCACCAACATGGCCGGGCCGCTCCGCCACATGCCGCTTGCGCTGTGCGATCCCGGCAGCGTCGATCGCGCCGACCTGGTGCCGACCGCGATGGACTGGATCGCGCCGGACGGGAAGGAAAGCCACCATCTCGCCTTGCGATCCAACCCGAGCCAGCGATGGTATCATTATCCCGCGATGACGGGTGACGAGCTGCTCGCCTTCAAGCTGTTCGAGGTGTGGAAGGACGATCGGCAGCCGAGGTTTGCGAGCTGCTTCCACTCGGCCTTCCGCGATCCTGACACGCCGGTCGGTGCCGAGCAGAGGCAGAGCTGCGAGCATCGCGTCGGGGTGTTGGTGTTGCAGGACTAGAATCTGCTCTGGCCACGCTGAACCGCCCGCGTTCGCAGGGAAACGATTCAATCTGAGCAGGACAGACTCGAGATTCTGGTGCGCCGGCGCGTTTCCCGACGAAATGATCGGCCCCCATCCCGCTGCCGTACGAGATTGACGCTTCGGGTCCTGCCACTGCGAGTCTGCGGAAATTTAAAGGCTTGGTTCGAATCGTCATTCCCGCGAACGCGGGAATCCAGGCGGCCTAGCTAACCGATGAGACGCCCGTTCTGGGTCCCCGCATCCGCGGGGATGACGAACAAAAGCGGAATGTGTGAATGCCGTAACCCGCTGACCGCGGAAAGGGCGGTTCAACCGAACGAAGCCAATTCTAGGCGTCCGCCTCGAGCGCGTCGGCGAGCATTCGCCGAATCTCCCGCAATTCCTCGAACGGAAAGGCACTGTGCTGGTTGGCCGGGGTCGGGCCGGTCGCGCCGACGGATTTCTCGCCCGGATCGGCGGTGCCGCCGGCAAGCAGCTGCTGAACGCCGCGGATCGTATAGCCGTCATGCTCGAGCAGGCGGTGGATCCGCCGGGCGAGCGCCACGTCGGCGGGGCGGTAGTAACGGCGATTGCCGGCGCGCTGGAGCGGCTTCAGCTGACTGAATCGGGTTTCCCAATAGCGGAGGATATGCTGCGGGACGCCGAGCTCTTCGGCGAGCTCGCCGATCGTGCGAAAGGCCTGATCGCTCTTTTGAAGGGCGTCCGCCATGGCCGCCTAGCGGGCCTTGGCGATCCGCTCGCGCATGATCTGGCTGGCGCGGAAGGTCAGCACACGCCGCGGCGCGATCGGAACCTCGACCCCAGTCTTCGGATTGCGGCCGATTCGCTCACCCTTGTCGCGGAGGATGAAGCTGCCGAATCCGGAGATCTTCACATTCTCGCCCTCGGAGAGGGCATGGCACATATGATGAAGGATTCGTTCGACGATTCCCGCCGATTCCGCTCGCGAAAGGCCGATTTCGCGGTGAACGACATCGGCCAGATCAGCGCGTGTCAGTGTTCCTGCATCGGAACGCCGGATGGTCCCCGCATCGGCCATTTCGTTTCCCTCCCCCAGGAATAATGGAAAAGCATAATATAGCTTGGACTTATGTGCAATTCGGATCAGCCGACCGACGAAACTTAATATCGCACCAATGCGGCACCCCAGGTGAAGCCGCCACCCATCGCTTCCAGCACGATGAGATCGCCGCGCTTGATCCGTCCGTCCCTGACCGCGGTGTCGAGCGCGAGCGGCACCGAGGCGGCGGAGGTGTTGGCATGCTGATCGACGGTCACGACGACTCGCGCGGGATCGAGCCCGAGCTTCTTGGCGGTGGCGTCGAGGATCCGCTTGTTGGCCTGATGCGGCACCACCCAGTCCAGATCGCCGGCCAGATGACCGGTCGCGGCGAGCACTTCGTTGAGCACCGCCGCGAGATTGACGACTGCGTGGCGGAAGACCTCCTTGCCTTTCATGCGCAGCTTGCCGACCGTGCCCGTGGTCGACACTCCGCCGTCGACATAGAGCAGATTGTTGTGGCGTCCGTCGGCGTGAAGGCGGGTGACGAGCACTCCGCGCTCCGTGCTCTCCTCGGCCTTGAGCACGACCGCCCCGGCGCCGTCGCCGAACAGGACGCAGGTCGTGCGATCCTCCCAGTCGAGGATCCGGCTGAACGTCTCGGATCCGATGACCAGGGCATAGTCCGCCATCCCGCCCTTCAGCATGTTGTCCGCCACCGACAGGGCGTAGAGGAAGCCGGTGCAGACCGCCGCCACATCGAAGGCGATGCAGTCGTCGATGCCGAGCGCGCTCTGGACCCGGGTCGCGCTGGCCGGGAAGATCTGGTCGGGCGTCGCGGTCGCGAGGACGATCAGCCCGACCTGATCGGGCGAAACGCCGGCCGCCGCGAGCGCGTTGCGCGCCGCCTCGGTGGCAAGCGTCGCAGTGGTCTCGCCGTCGCCGGCGATGTGGCGTGCCTCGATTCCGGTGCGCTCGACGATCCACTCGTGCGTGGTGTCGACCCGCTCGGCCAGTTCGTGGTTGGTGACTCTGCGGGGCGGCAAGGCGGAGCCGGTGCCCAGGATGACCGAACGACGATTACTCACTTGGCGGCGACCTGCTGGCGATGCGTTGAAATATTGTCGAGGTCTTCGATGATCTTGCGGGTCAGCTCCTCGCGCACCATTCGAGCCGCGACCCGAATGGCGTTGGCGACGCCCTTCTGGCTGGCGCTGCCGTGGCTCTTCACCACCAGCCCGTTGAGGCCGAGAAAGACCGCGCCATTATGGTTGTTCGGGTCGAGATGGTGCTTGAGCAATTCGGTCGCCGGGCGCGAGATCAGGAATCCGATCTTGGAGCGGACCGAGCTCGAGAAGGCGCGGCGCAGAAGATCGGTGACGAATCGCGCGGTCCCTTCGATCGACTTGAGGGCGATGTTGCCCGAGAAGCCGTCGGTAACGATGACATCGACATCTCCGCGGGACAATTTGTCGCTCTCGATGAAGCCGTCGAAGCGCATTCCGAGATAGGCCGCCTCGCGCAGGATCGCTGCTGCTTCCTTGAGTTCGCCAGTGCCCTTCAATTCCTCGGTGCCGATGTTGAGCAACTGCAGGCGCGGCCGTTCGAGGTCGAGCACGACTCGGGCATAAGCTGCGCCCATCACCGCGAACTGGACGAGATTCTGGGCGTCGCACTCGGTGTTGGCGCCGAGATCGAGCACGACGACATCATTTTCGCCGAGCGTGGGGAGCAAGGCCGCCAGCGCCGGCCGGTCGATACCCGGCATGGTGCGCAGCGAAAGCTTCGACATCGCCATCAGCGCACCGGTATTCCCGCCGGAGACCATCGCATCGGCCTCGCCGGCCTTCACCGCGGCGATCGCCTGGCCCATCGAGGTGGTCTTGGCGCGGCGAATCGCCTGGCTAGGCTTGTCCTCGGCGGAAATCACATCGGGCGAGTGGACGACCTGCGCGATTCGCTCGAGCTCGGGCCATCTGGCGAGCTCACTGCGGATCGCGTCTTCCTTGCCGAACAGCAGGAAGGAGAGGTCGGAGCGGCGCTGAAAGGCAAGCGCGGCCCCTGCCACCATTACGGCGGGGCCGACATCGCCACCCATCGCGTCGATTGCGATCCGTGGCGCACTGCCCACCTATGCCGTCTCCCAAAGCCCAAAAATGAAAGGGTTCAGCCCTGCGGGCCTTACGCCTCGACGGGCTGGATTTCACGCCCGTTATAGTGGCCGCACCCGATGCACAGATTGTGCGGCAGGTGAAGTTCGCCGCAATTCGGGCATTCCTGGTAGTTGACCGGCTTCAGCGCATCATGGCTGCGGCGCATGTTGCGCTTCGACGGCGAGGTTTTTCTTTTGGGGACGGCCATCCTGGCACCTGTTCCAGTTCAATAAGGTTCGTGATGTGCGAGCGCGGAGCCAATGGTCAACGGCCGGAAAGGCCGCGGGCCATGGCGGCCGGGTTGCTCGCTCGCGAGCGCCAGCGCCTATAGCGGATTTGGCCGATCTTGCAAGCTTGGCCTCCGCATGTCACGCCCCGAGCCACGACAGAAGCCGAAAGGATGCCTCACATGCTGGTGTTGCCGATCACATTGACCATCGCCGGCGCCGCCGCCCTGGTCAATATCTGGATCGCCTATCGGGTCGGACAGATGCGGGGTCTGCACAAGGTTTCGATCGGCGACGGCGGCGCCCAGCCGTTGATCGCGCGGATGCGCGCCCATTCCAATTTCGTCGAATACACGCCCTTCTTCCTGATCCTGCTCGGGCTGGTCGAGATGGCGCGCGGATCGCCGGCCTGGCTGTGGGCGGTCGGAATCGTCTTCCTCCTCGCCCGCATCGCCCATGTCTTCGGAATGGACAGGCCGCCGGGCAACCGGGTGCGGACGCTTGGAATGATGGTCAGCGCCTTCGTGCTACTCGGCTTGGCGATCTATGCGATCACCATCCCCTATCTCGAGAGGGTCAGGCCGGAGTCGATCACCTACGCGATCCGCCACGGAGATGTTCGCTCAGCCGAAACCGGCTGACCGGCCTCATGACTTGGCGAGCACCTGATCGGCGACGAACGGGTTGCTCCGCCTCTCCGCGGCGAAATTGCTCATCGGGCCATGACCCGGGACGAAGGCGGTATCGCCTCCGAGTGGCCACAAGCGGGTAGTGATCGCCTCGATCAGGTCGCGATGATTGCCGAGCGGAAAATCGGTGCGGCCGATCGATCCCTGGAACAGGACATCCCCGACGATCGCCAGCTTCGATTCGGGATGGTGGAAGACGACATGTCCCGGCGTGTGCCCGGGGCAATGATAGACGTCGAAGACGAGCTCGCCGACCGTCACCTGATCCCCATTGACCAGCCAGCGGTCCGATTCGAACGGCTGTCCGGTGATCCCGTAGGCGCGGCCGTCCTCGGCCAGCCGCTCGATCCAGAAACGATCGCCCTCGTGCGGGCCTTCGATCTTCACTCCGAGCTGGTCGGCGAGAATCTTGGCCGCGCCGCAATGATCGATATGTCCGTGGGTAAGCAGGATCTTCTCGATCTGCACCCCGTGCTGCTCCGCCACTGCCTTGAGCCGATCGATGTCGTCCCCCGGATCGGTGAAGGCGCCCTTCATCGTCGCGGTGCACCAGATCAGGCAGCAATTCTGCTGGAGCGGAGTCACCGGAATGATGACGGCCTTCATCGGCGGGTTGGTCATGGCCCGACAAATGGCGCGGTGGCGGCGAAGTTGCAACCGGCCGCGGCGCCGCTATCAACTGCCGAATGCCATTGGCATGGCTCGGGCGATTTCGTGTTCCTCCGTGCAGGGAAGGAAATGGAGAACCCGGCTCGCTTTTGGGCCAAAGGAGAGCAGGCGTTTGAACAGAATGCATGCGTGGACTGCCGTCCTCCTCCTCCTCGCCGGCTGCGCGACGTCGCCGCCCAGCCCGCGCCTGGTGCCTCCGGAGACCGGCGCGTGGGCAACCTTCGATGCGCAGCGTATCACCGCCTCCGGAGCGAGGGGCCTCGCCGACCGCGCTGCAGGCCGGCGGCTGACGATCGAGGATCCGGCGCGGATCGCCTCGATCAGCAAGCTGATCGTTGCCCTGGGCGTGATGCGGTTGGTCGAGCAGGGCCGGCTCGACCTCGATTCCGACGTTTCCGACCAGCTCGGCTGGACGCTGCGCAACCCGGCCTTCCCGAACCGCCCGATCACCTTACGGCTGCTGCTGTCCCACCGATCCAGCCTGCGCGACGGAATCGATTATGTGCTCCCGCTAGGCGCCGAGCTTCGCACCGCGCTCGGGGCGCGCGAGGCCTTCGATCTCGATCATCCCCCCGGATCCTATTTCCGCTACACCAACCTGAACTTTCCGGTGATCGCCAGCGTGATGGAGAAGGCGACCGGCGAGCGGTTCGATCGGCTGATCGACCGGCTGGTGCTGCGGCCGCTCGCGCTCGAGGCCTGCTTCAACTGGATGACGTGCAGCGACTCCAGGCTCGCCAGCGCAGTCGTGCTCTATGCCGCGGACGGCAAGGTGGTTCGCGACGACCTCAAGGGGCGTCGGCCGGATTGCCCGGTCGCGGCCGCGACCGACGGATCGTGCGATATCGCCGGCTATCGACTCGGCAGCAACGGCGCGATCTTCTCGCCCCAGGGCGGGCTGAGGATCTCGGTCGCCGACCTCAGCCGGATCGGCCGGCTGCTGCTGCGCAAGGGACGGCTTCCCGACGGCACCGCCTTCCTCAGCGAAGCGAGCCTCGCGACCCTGACCAGCCCTGCGTGGCGCTACGACGGGTCGAACGGCGACACCGAGAACGGATTCTATTGCAGCTACGGGCTCGCCGTCCAGATCCTCGCCCAATGCCGGCCGACCGACGATCTCTTCGGCGAGGGACGTCCGCTATTCGGCCATGCCGGCGACGCCTACGGCCTGCGCTCCGGACTGTGGGTCGACGCCGAACGAGGGATCGGGATCGCCTATTTGGCCACCAGCCTGGGCGAGGATCCGCCGCGCGGCCGCTCGGCCTTCCGCACTGCGGAGGAGGCGCTTGCGGCGAGGCTGAACGGAGTCAGCATTCGACGACATTGACCGCGAGGCCGCCGAGCGAGGTCTCCTTGTAGCGCACATTCATGTCGAGGCCGGTCTTGCGCATCGTCTCGATCACCTGGTCGAGGCTGACCCGGTGGGAGCCGTCGCCGACCAAAGCGAGCCGGCTCGCTTCGATCGCCTTGATCGCGCCGACAGCGTTGCGCTCGATGCACGGCACTTGGACCAGGCCGCCGACCGGATCGCAGGTCAGGCCGAGATTATGCTCCATTCCGATCTCGGCCGCATTCTCGATCTGGCGCACGCTGCCGCCCAGCGCGGCGGTGAGCCCGGCCGCGGCCATCGAGCAGGCGACTCCGACCTCACCCTGGCAGCCGACCTCGGCACCGGAGATCGACGCATTCTCCTTGAACAGAGAGCCGATCGCGGCGGCGGTGAGCAGGAAAGTCCGCACCCCCTCGTCCGAAGCACGCGGGGTGAATCGCTGGTAGTAACGCAGGATCGCCGGGACGATTCCGGCGGCGCCATTGGTCGGTGCGGTCACCACGCGGCCGCCCGCCGCATTCTCCTCATTGACCGCGAGCGCCCACAGATTGACCCAGTCGAGCACGGTCAGCGGGTCCGAGAGGGTGCGCTCGGCACGGTCGATCAGCAGTTTGTAGAGCCCGGGCGCCCGCCTTTTCACATTGAGCCCGCCCGGGAGTATCCCGCCGATCGCGATCCCGCGGTCGATGCACTGCGACATCGCCTCGACGATCTCGGTGAGCCGGCGGTCGATCTCGGCATCGGAGAGCGAGGCGCGCTCGTTGGCACGCGCGATGTCCGCGATGCTCATCGCCTCGCGTTCGGCGATGGCGAGCAGCTGGTCGGCGCAATGATAATTGAACGGAATATCCCATACCCCCTCGGGAGGCGCATTGCGGGCGATTGCATCCTCGTCGACCACGGCGCCGCCGCCGACCGAATAGGAGGTCGCGCTTTCCAGCACCGATCCGTCGGCGGCGAAGGCGATGAATCGCATTCCATTGCTGTGATGCGGCAGCCGCTCGCGCTGGAGGAATCTGAGGTCGCTCGCCTCGTCGAAATCGACCTCGCGGCGGCCGCCAAGCGTGATCCGTCCGCTCTCGCGAATCCTCGCGACGATCGAATCGGCAGCGTCGGGATCGAGCCGGTCGGGCCGTTCGCCCGAGAGTCCGAGCAGAACCGCTCGATCGGTGGCGTGGCCCTTGCCGGTCAAGGCGAGCGATCCGTAGAGATTGGCCTCGACCCGATCGACCCGGTCCAGCGCGCCGCGGCTCGACAGCATCTCGACAAAGCTGCAGGCGGCCGTCATCGGACCCATCGTATGCGAGCTCGAGGGTCCGACCCCGATCTTGAAGAGGTCGAAAACGCTGCTGACCAAGACACACTCTCCTGACCCGCGCCGAAATGGACCCGTGCGCCCGCCGAGGCAAGGTGGCGGGGCCTTGGTGCCGGGCGACGGCGACGCCGGCGGACTCGACAGGCTTGCGCGGAACGGCGAAGCAGCGGACGACGAGGGGCGGGAATGTATCGCCAAGGGAGCCTTTGTGGACACCGGCCGTAGCTTCGACCTCATCGAGACGATGCGTTTCGATCCGCACGAGGGCGTTGCCGAGATCGAACGCCACCTCGCCCGTATGAAGGCGAGCGCGGAAGCGCTCGGATTCAGCTTCGATCGCCACGATGCCCGCAACGAGCTCCAGGCGGGGACTTTCCGGCTGAAGACGCCCCACCGGCTGCGGCTGCTTCTCTCTCACAGCGGCGCGGTCGCGATCGAGGCACGACCGCTTGTCCATGCCGCCGAGGCGCCGTTGCGGGTGAAGCTGGCGCCGCTGCCGGTGCCCACGGACGATTTCCGACTCCGCCACAAGACCAGCGACCGTGCATTCTACGACCAGGCGCGCATCGACTCGGGGGTCGACGAAGTGGTGTTCGCCGATCCCGACGGCTTCCTGACCGAGGGCAGCTTCACCAGCCTGTTCGTCGAGCGCGACGGCTATTTGCTCACTCCGCCGCTGTCGCGCGGATTGCTGCCGGGCATATTGCGCGCCGGGCTGATCGCCGAGGGCCGGGCCCTTGAAAGCGACCTCCGTCCGACCGATCTTCAGGACATATTCTTTGTCGGCAATGCGGTGAGGGGGCTGATCGCGGCGCGACTGGCGTGAGGTCGTGGCATGAGATTCGAAAGACGGGCCTTGCTCGGCGCGACCGGAGCCGGACTCGCATGCCTTCTCGCCAGCGGGTGCAAGGACAAGGCATCGGCAGCCGCGGTCTTCCCGCTCCAGTTGAGCGAGACGGAATGGCGAAAGCGCCTCAGCCCAGCCCAATATGACGTGCTGCGCCGTGCCGCCACCGAGCCGCCCTTCTCGAGCCCGCTCGATCACGAACAGAGGCGCGGCACCTATGTCTGCGCGGGTTGCGCGCTGCCGCTTTATGCGTCCGACACCAAGTTTGACAGCGGCACCGGCTGGCCGAGCTTCTTCCGCCCGCTGCCCGATGCCGTCGTCGAGAAAAAGGATTCGAGCCTGCTGATGGAGCGTACCGAGATCGTCTGCCGTCGCTGCGGCGGCCATCTCGGCCATGTCTTCGACGACGGCCCGAAGCCGACTGGCCTGCGCTACTGCATGAATGGTCTAGCCCTGAGGTTCATCCCGACATGAAGAAACTTCTTCCACTGCTCGCCTTCGCAATTCTGGTTCCGGCCGGAATCTCGCTGATCGCCCCGGTCCAGGCGGCGGCATCCATTCCCGCGCCCAAGGCCGACATTCCAGCCGCTGCGGGCCTGCAGACCGCAGTGCTTGCCGGCGGCTGCTTCTGGGGCATGGAGGGCGTCTACGAGCATGTGAAAGGGGTGCGCAATGTCGTCTCCGGCTATGCCGGCGGGGGCGCGCGCGACGCATCCTACGACAAGGTCAGCACCGAGACGACCGGCCATGCCGAGGCGGTGAAGATCGTCTACGATCCGAAGCAGATCAGCTACGGCCAGCTGCTCCGAATCTATTTCTCTGCGGCGCACGATCCGACCCAGGTCAACCGCCAGGGCCCCGACCAGGGCCCGAGCTACCGCTCTGCCATCTTCCCCCAGAACGATGCGCAGCGGAAGGTGGCGCAGGCCTATATCGCCCAGCTTGGCGCCGCCCGCGCCTTCCCGAGGCCGATCGCGACGAGGATCGAGAGCGGCGGTTTCTACCCGGCCGAAGCCTATCATCAGGGCTATATGCGGCGGAATCCACGGGCACCGTACATCCTGATCAACGATGTGCCGCGCGTTGCGGCGCTCAAGCAGCTGTTTCCGGCGGTCTATCGGTAGCCGATAGCCTCCCTGCCCCAAAAATTTGCGGGACGCGTTCAGGCGGCGATCGGGAACCTCAGCAGCCGGTCCGCGACCGGAACCAGCGCCTCGGCCGGCACCCCGACGGCGCGAACGATCTCGGGGTGGGCTGCGTCGAGGCCGCCGGTCAGCGATCCGAAGGCCGGAAGGATCAGCTTGCGCGACGTCGCGACGAAGCAGCGCCGCGAGATCTGACGGCCGCGATGGCTGATTCGCAGCTTGGGGTGGAAATGGCCCGACAGCTCGGGGCGTGGCTCGGCCGGATCGGCTTCGTGGCGAAGCAGGAGACCGTCGACCTCGGCCTCTTCGACGATCTCGCCGCCGCAATGGTCGGCAAAGCCGGGATCGTGATTGCCGGTGATCCACGTCCAGCGGGTCGCCGACGTGAGCGCGACCAGCATGTCGCGGGCGCGTTCGGGCAGGCGATCGCAGCCGTGCCGGTCGTGAAAGCTGTCCCCAAGGCACCAGATCTCCCTCGCCCCGGTCGACACCGCCAAAGCGGTGAGATCGCCCAGGGTGGCGATCGAATCGTAGGGCGGAAGCATCTGGCCCAACCGGGCGAACCAGCTCGCTTTCTCGAGGTGGAGATCGGCGACGAGCAACGCTCGGCGGGCGGGCCAGAACAACGCCCCCTGCGGCAATGCCATCAGCTCGTGACCTGAGAACGAAAAGCGAACCATCGCCCCGCTATAACCGGCGGGCGGCCCGGTTCAAGCGCTCAGCGACGAGGCGTGGCGCTGCCCGCGTGCATGTGCATGTGCATGTGCTGCGCGCGATGAAGCAGATCGTGGCTGACGCCCGGGCTGGTCGACATGAACAGGATCGCACCCGCGAGGAAGCCTTCCGCGACCAGCAGGAAGGGGTTCTGCAATGCCTTGAGCCTGTTCATTCCGATGCGCCTCCCTGCGCATGTCTTGTTTTCGCAATGTGGGATCAATTGGCGCCGGCACAATGTAACAGGAGGTTAACAGGGTTGTGCACTGCGGCATTTTTGCCGCTTTTCGGCTTCGAATCGTCGTAAAAGGCCGGCGCCGGCCATGACCGGCGCCGGAAGCGTGGATCAGGCGGCCTGACGCTGACCCTCGGTCTCGCTCTGCGGCTGAGCCTCGGCGACCGCGGGCTCGCTCTCCAAAGTCGCGGGGCTGCGGCCGTTGATGCCGATCTTGCGCGGACGCATCGCCTCGGGGATCTCACGGACGAGCTCGACCGAGAGCAGGCCGTCCTGCATCCTGGCGTCCTCGACCCGGACGAAATCGGCCAGCTCGAAGCGGCGCTCGAAGGCGCGGGTGGCGATTCCGACATGGACGAAATTACCGTCGCGGCTGCGGTTCTCGGCCTTGCGGCCAGTGACCACCAGCATGTTCTGGCGAGCGGTAATGTCGATGTCGTTCTCGCCGAAACCGGCCACTGCGAGCGTGATCCGGTAGCGATCGTCGCTCAGCTTCTCGATATCGTAGGGCGGGTAATTATCCGCCTGCTCGCGGCCGGCGCTTTCGAGGAACTCGAACAGGCGGTCGAAGCCGATGGTGGAACGGCGATAGGGCGAGAAATCGAAGCTGCTTCTCATGACAATGTCCTCCTTTGAGCAACATTTCACGAGCGGCCTCGGCAAAGAGCCGGGGCCCCTCGCTGAACAAACCGGATACCGACAGGTCATCCGGTGGCACCGATCTAGGTGCCGAAATTTCCGGTTCAAGAGGGGCGGGCCGGCGGCTTTGCAAGACGGCTCGAAGCGACGGCGGCAGCGAGCTCGGCGATGGTGAACGGCTTGCGCAGCACCGGCACTTCGGCCCCGAGCGCGCGCTCGAGTTGCTCGCTTTCGGCATAGCCGGTGACGAACAGGATCGGCATGTCCGGACGGCTCGACCGCAGCCGCCGCGCAAGCTCGGCACCGTTCATCCCCGGCATCGCATAGTCGACCAGGGCCAGATCGGCGGCGAGCGTCGGGATCAGGGCCATGGCCTCCTCGCCCGAAGCGGCTTCGACGACGCCGTGGCCGAGGCCCTTGAGCGAATCGGCCATGAAGGCGCGAACATCCTTGTCGTCGTCGACCACCAGGATGCTGCAGGCGCCGGCGCAGGCAGGCCCCTGCACGCCGGTCGCGGTTTCAGCAGTCTCGGCCCGGTCGGGTGCCGCGGCTACCTGGATCAGGATGTGGGCCCGGGTCCCCTGCCCCGGCTCGCTTTCGATGCGCAACGTCCCGCCGGATTGCCGGGCGATGCCGTAGACCTGGGCGAGGCCGAGGCCGGTGCCCTTGCCGAGCGGCTTGGTCGAGTAAAAGGGTTCGGTGGCGCGCTCCAGCACCTCCTTCGACATGCCGTGGCCGCTGTCGGCGACGGTGATCCGGAGATAGTCGCCAGCCTGCAGCGCCGGATCGTCCTCGACCCGGGCCGGGCCGGTGGAGATGGTCAGGGTCCCGCCCTCCGCCATTGCATCGCGGGCATTGATCGCCAGGTTGAGAATGGCGTTTTCGAGCTGATTGGAGTCGCACAGCCCGTGCGACGGTTCGGGGAGGAGCCGGGTCTCGACCCGGATGGCGCTTCCGATAGTATGGCGCAGCAGGGTCTGCATCTGCTCGATCAGCGCGTTGACCGCGACCGGAGCCATCTCAATCCTCTGGATTCGCGAGAATGCCAGCAGCTGGCCGGTCAGCTTGGCGCCGCGGCGGGCGGCTTCGAGCCCGGTCTCCGCAATCCGCTTCAGCCGCGCATCCTCGATCCGCCCGGCGA
>JAQGLD010000108.1 GCA_028293055.1 Alphaproteobacteria bacterium | reverse complement strand
GCCGTCGGAACAAGGCGGGAGTCGGTTCGTCTTCCCGCGCATGAACAGCGAACCCGTACCCCCATCCGATACGGATCGGGCGAACCCGAAGTCCACCGCTTCCATCTTCGGCCACCCGATCCACCCGATGCTCGTCCCCTTCCCGATCACCTGCTTCATCGGGGCCCTGATCACGGACATCGCCTACACCCAGTCCGCGAATGTGCAGTGGGTCAATTTCTCGGTGTGGCTGATCACCGCGGGGCTGGTGATGGGCGGCCTCGCAGCGCTTGCAGGCCTCACCGATTTCTTCGGCGACCGCCGGGTGCGCGCTGCACGGCCGGCGCTGCCGCACATGCTGATCAACATCATTGTGATGATCCTCGAGCTGTTCAACGCCTTCGTCCACAGCCGCGATGGCTGGACCTCCGTCGTGCCGACCGGGATCACCTTGTCGATCGTCTCGGTTCTGCTGCTCGGCGTGAGCGGCTGGCTCGGCGGCAGCCTTGTGTACAAGCACAGAGTGGGGATTTCGCGATGAGCTTTTCGTTCAAGCGCGCGATCGCTTCGCTGACCCTGGCTTCGACCGTCGCGCTCGCCGGCTGCGGCGACGGCGGCAAGGGCTTCGACCCGCGCAGCCAGATCGGCGCCAACCCGGTCCTTCCCGAGCCGAACCAGTATCTGGTCCCGCCGATGCGCGTCGCCAAGGTGATCGGCTGGGCTCCGGGCGAGCATCCCACCGCGCCGCCGGGCCTCCAGGTCCAGGCGCTTGCGCGCAATCTCAACCATCCCCGCAACATCGCTTTGCTCCCTAATGGCGACATCCTGGTGGTCGAATCGCAGGGCCCTGGCCTCGATCCGATCCTTAGACCGAAGAGCCCGATCGTCGCCTGGGTCGAGAAGCGCGCGACCGTCCAAAGCGGTCCCGGCGCCAGCGGCGAAAGCAACCGGGTCACCCTGCTGCGCGACTCCGATGGCGACGGCGTCCCCGAAGTGCGCACGGTGCTGCTCGACCATCTCTTCTCGCCGTTCGGGATCGTCTTCGCCGACAATTATCTCTATGTCGCGGCGACCGACGGAATCCTGCGCTATCCGTTCGTTCCTGGCCAGACCCGGATCACCGCTCCGCCGACCTTGCTGACCTCGCTCCCCGGGGGCCCGATCGACCATCACTGGACCAAGAGCCTGACGCTGAGTCCCGACGGCAAGACGCTCTTTGCGACGGTAGGGTCGAACTCGAACATCGTCGAGAACGGCTTCGAGGCCGAGCATGGCCGCGCCGCGGTGTGGGAGATAGACCGCGCCACCGGCCGCGCCCGCCAGTTCGCCGGCGGACTGCGCAATCCCAACAGCCCCAATTTCTATCCGGGCACGAACACTCTGTGGGTGGTGGTCAACGAACGCGACGAGCTCGGGCCGAACCTCGTCCCCGATTACCTGACCTCGGTGCGCGACGGCGGCTTCTACGGCTGGCCCTATTCCTATTACGGCCGGCATGTGGATCCGAGGGTTCACCCGCAACGGCCCGACATGGTCGCCAAGGCGATCCCGCCCGATTATGCGCTCAGCTCGCATGTCGCCGCGCTCGGCCTCACCTTCTACACCGGCACCAACCTTCCCCCCCAATATCGCGGCGGTGCCTTCATCGGCGAGCATGGCAGCTGGGACCGCGACGAGTTCAACGGCTACAAGGTGGCCTTCGTCCCCTTCGCCAACGGCCGCCCGAGCGGCATGGCGCAGGACTTCCTGACCGGCTTCCTTACCGGCGACGGAAAAACCCACGGCCGGCCGGTCGGAGTGGCGAGCGACCGGTTCGGCGCTCTGCTGGTCGCCGACGATTCCGGCAATGTCGTGTGGCGGGTGAGCAAGGCGGGCTGAGGCCAAGCGGGCTTCGCGCCGGCGCGCCGGCGGGATAGCGTCTTCACCGGGACCCAGGCGCGTCGCGGAGCGGGCGCGCTGGACGCTTGCTTCAGCGCATGCCGCTCTAGCCGATCCGCCGCTTCAGCTCATGCGCCGGCACGCCGTTCAGGGCCGCCTCGGTCCAGGCGCGGAGCCGGCCCTGCGCGCGCGGCGTATCGCTCCAGCGGAAGGACCAGTTGTTGTTGGCCTGGATGCCGGCGGCGATCCGCTCCTTCATCCCCTGCGGCTCCAGCGCGCCGGCGTCGATCGCGATCTGCTGGGCTTCCTCATAGGTCATGAAGCGGCCCTAAAGGCGGTTCGGATTCGCAGGGTTCGACGCGCGACGCTGCCAAAGGCCCCACAGGAGCTGTATGACGCCGAGGATGCCTAGGATGCCGAGGATGCCGAGGATGACGCCGGACCATCTATCAGCGTCGCGAAAAAGATTGAAATGAAGGCTCGCCCAGAACACGCCGAAATAGGCCACCCCGCCTATCCAAAGTGAGATCGAGTTGCGCAAGTCGGGGCTCATTGTTTGCATCTCCTGCGAACAAGAGGAGACATTGCGCCCTCAGACGAATGTCCGCAACGGGTCGAACCCGGATTAGCGCCCGGCGGCACCCTCAACGCCAGCCGCCCTATTTCGGCTCCGGATACTCATACTTGAATGGATCGCTCGCGTCGGGCTTGGCCGGGAGCGGCGGCCTCGGCAGGTCCTTGTCGCTGTTCGCGGCGGCGAGCAGCATGCTCGCCATGATCACCGCGGCCTGGCGGAGATCGTCGGCCTTGAGGTGGTCGACGGTGTCGATGCTCGAATGATGGACTCGGGTCTCGTAATCGAGCGGGTCCTGGATGAACTGGAAGCCGGGGATCGCGACCGCCTGGAAGGGCTCGTGGTCGGTGCCGGTGGTCGGGCCGGCCACGACGGTTGCGGCGCCCATTCCCTCGAACGGCGACAGCCATTCGCGAAGCATCGGCACCGCGGCCGAATTGCCCTCGGCATAGATGCCGCGGATCTTGCCGGAGCCGTTGTCGAGGTTGAAATAGGCCTTCAGCTCGCCATAGCCGGCGCTCGGAGTGACCGGATAGTTGCGGACCAGCTGGTCCCAGAGCAATACCCCGCCGGGGCCGATCGCTCCGGGCCGCGAGGCGAGGTGCTGCTGCACATAATTGGCCGAGCCGTAGAGGCCCTGCTCCTCGCCCGACCACAAAGCGAAGCGGATCGTGCGACGCGGCCTGATGCCGAGCTCGCGCAATATCCTCGCCGCCTCGATGACGACGATCGAGCCCGCGCCATTGTCGGCTGCGCCGTCGCCGGCGACCCAGGAATCGAAATGGGCGCCAGCCATGACATAGCCGGCCTTGGGGTCGCTGCCCGGTATGTCAGCGATGACGTTGTAGGCGTGGCTGTCATCATCGAGATAGCGCACGTCGCTGGCGATCTCGACGACCGGATTCTCGCCGAGCTTCGCCATCCGCGCGATGCGGCGATAATCCTCGGCGGCGATCTCGACCTGGGGAAGCTTCGGAGTATCGCCAATGGCATGCTGATAACCTTCCCCGAAGACGAGCTTGCCGTCGGTCCGCGCCTTGCGGACGACGGCGAGCGCGCCTTCCGAGGCGAGGAACGAGTCGAGTTGCCGGTAGAAGTCGATGCGCTTGAGAAAGCGGATCTGCTCCTCCGGATCGAAATGCGGAGGGTGGAAGCTGTTCTCCTTGCCGATCTCCTCGGAGGTGAGGCGGTGGAAAGGCGGATCGGTCGGCTCGCTGCCCTCGCCCGGCAGGGTGACCATCACGATCTTGCCTGCAAGCTTGCCGCGATAGGCGGCGAAATGCTCCGGCCGGTCCATCGGCGCGACCACCACCGGTGCGCTCAGTACCCCCTTGGTCGGCGGGCTCCAGGCGATCGGAATGGCGACGAGCTGGATCGGGCGCGGCGAGGCCAGGCGGACGCTGGACCCGATAATGTCCCAGCCGCGGCCGAAGACGAAGCCCTCCTTGTGGACATTGGTCAGGCCGTAGCCGGTGAACTTCGCCATCGCCCAGTCCTGCGCCTTGCGCATGTTGGTCGAGATGGTGAGGCGGGGGCCGATATCGTCCATCAGCTGGTGGGCGTTGAGCATCGCCTGGCTTCGGTTCATGCCTTCGTCGAGGATGCGCTGGGTGTCGCCGGTCGCGGCAAAAGCAGTGGTCGCGCACAGCGCGCAGGTGGCCATCAGAGCGGCTTGAAGACGGAGCATGATCCCCCCTGGGAAAAGCCGCGGAGGTGCGGCGCGGGGATGTAGAGCATAGAAAATGCGGCCTCTCAACGGGTCCGCTGTCCAGGCCGGACAGTCCGGCTGGCTCTCACATTGCGAATGAAGCGGGAGCGCCCCGCTTGCCGGCAAGCCGCGGTTGCGCTCGAGTTTAGGCGAAATCGCCCAGCCTCGCGGCTTCCTCCTCCTCCGCCTCGTCCTCGGTGAGCTTCGGGTGGGTGGAAGCGGCACTGTTGGGCTCGCCGTCGTGGCCGAACTCGGCCGCCATGTCGTTCGGGTCGGGGTGGTTCCCCGGCTTCGCACTCATCGTCATTTCGCTCTCCTTGCACCCGTACAACGCACGATGGCGAGGATGGACGCGGTTCAGCGCGACCGGGTGTCCATCCGGGCGGGGAAATGAACCGGCGGGTCGTCCGGCGACCAGGGCTGAACCCGCAGCGAGATGAAAGCGAAGAGCGGCGAGGCGAGGTGGCGGTCTAGCCAGGCCCTGAGGTCGGGCAGGGGTTGGGCATCGAACCATGCCCTGTCGACCTGGGCATATTGGCGCACGAACGGAAGCAGGGCAGCATCCGCCAGCGACATGGCGTCGCCGCAAAGCTCCGGCTGCGCGGCAAGCATTTCGTCGAGGCCGCTGAGGATATCGAGGCCGGCGGAGCGGTGCGCGAGCGATGCGACGGCGTGGCGATCGGCATATTTGTAGCGATCGAGATGATGCTTGAACGCCCCGTCATTGGTGTCGATCAGCGCCTGCGTCGCCGCCGGATCGGCCCGGAGCCAGCCCATCGGGTCGCTTCGGCCGAGTGCCCAGCGCATGATGTCGAGGCTTTCGTCCAGCACCTCGCCGCACGCAAGGACGAGGACCGGCACCGTCGCCTTCGCGCTGGCGTCGATGAGCTCCGCCGGCTTGCGGGACAAGGCGACCTCGCGAAGGATGCAGCTTGTCCCGCTCACCGCCAGCGCCAGGCGGGCCCGCATCGCATAGGGGCAGCGCCTGAAGCTATAGAGGATCGGCAGCTCAGCCATCGCCCGGGCGCTGGCCGACATGGCGGTGCCCCCTTTCCCGAGCGAGCCGCGCCTGGCGGTGCCGCTCCGCATAACCCGCCCGCTGCTCGGCGCTGCGCGCACCGAAGCAGGCGGGGCAGCTCACCCCCTCCTCATAGTCTGGGCCGGCCTTGTCGGCCGGCGCCACCGGCATCCGGCAGGCGTGGCAGATTTCGAAGCTTCCCGCCTGCAGGCCATGGGTCAGACAGACCCTCTGGTCGAAGACGAAACACTCGCCTTCCCAAAGGCTCTCCTCGGGTGGGATGTCCTCGAGATATTTAAGGATACCGCCTTCCAGGTGGTACACCTCCTCGACGCCCTCCGCCCTCAGCAGTGCCGTGGCTTTCTCGCAGCGTATGCCGCCGGTGCAGAACATCGCAACCTTCGGGGACTTGCCCACGGCCAGCGACTCGCGCTGCGCGCGGAACCAGGCGGGGAAGTCGCGGAAGCTTCCCGTCCGAGGATCGATCGCATGGCGGAATGTGCCGACTTCGACTTCATAGGCGTTGCGGGTGTCGATCACGATCGTCGCCGGATCGGAGATGAGCGCATTCCAGTCGGCCGGCGCGACATATTCGCCGACTCCGAGAAGCGGACTGACGCCCGGCTCCCCCATCGTCACGATCTCGTCCTTGATCCTCACCTTCATCCGGTGGAACGGCATCTCGTCGGTTCGGCTGTTCTTGACCTTTATGTCCGCGCAACCGGGCAGTGTCCTGATCTGCCGCACCACCGCTTCGACCGCTTCTCCGCTGCCCGCGATCGTGCCGTTAATCCCTTCCGGCGCCAGGATGAGCGTGCCGCGGATCCCGCCCTGTTCGCACAGGCGCTTCAGTATGCGCTGAATAGCCGGGCAGTCGTCGAAGCGCGCGAACCGGTAGAGGCTCGCGACCCGGATTGGCGGCGGGACTTGCGACGAGGACAATGTCGGCTCCGGTGGTTTCGGGGCAATCTTCCGCCACATCCTGGGCTGCGGCATGCGCCGGCCTTAGACCGGCCAGGCCAGCGCGCAAAGCAAGAGGGGGCGTGCGGCTTCTCGCCCGGATGGACGACCGAAGCGCTGCCGGTCGCTCAAGGCGGCCGGTTCAGGACTCGACGATCACCTTGTGGACGCCATTGTCCAGCGGCTCGAATCGGATCGCGACGTCGAGGAATCGCGCGATCACCTCGGCGGCGGTGCGGCTGTGCAGCGACGGCTTGACGGTGGTGAAGCTGCCCCCGCCGGCCAAAGCCATCGGCAGGAGCAACTGATCGGCGAGATAGGGCCCGGCCACCGCGTCCGAGGCGAGATAGCCGGCCATCCGCTTCGCCGCCTTCTGTGCGACGGTCTCGGCGGGCACTCCGAGCTTGCCGAAGCCGCTGACGATCTCGGTCAGCCCCTCGAACTCAGCCTCGAGCAGCAGGATGTTGCCGGGGCCGACCTCCTGGGGAAGCTGGACGATGCGGCACGATTCCTCTCCCCAGCCGAGGACCTTCCGGACCGTGGCGATCTCGCGGACCGCGATCTCGCCGGGAATACCGGTGATCAGGGCGCGCGCTTCGACCCGGCGGCGATCGCCCCGATCGAGCAGGTCGAGCCTGCCGAGCCGGGCCACGGGCCCGATGTCCACCTCGATCCGCCCGCCGCCCGCCGGATAGAAACCCGGGCGAACCAGCCGAGCGCTCACCCGCGGACCCATGAGGTTGATCAAAGGGAGGAAGACCCGGTCGATGAAGTCGAACGGCGGGGCGTGGATATTGTGGGTGCCGCCCTCCAGCACGAGCCGGGACGGCGAGTCCGCAAGCATCAGGGGCGGCAGCAGGGTCTGCAGCACCAGGCTGGTGCTCCCTGCCGTGCCGACCGCGAAGCGATGCTCGCCGGACTTCACCTTGCCGGGCGTGAAGACGAGCTCCGACGCTCCGACCTTGAGCTCCTCGCATTCGGCCCCGCCGATCGCGCAGGCGGCTTCGACCGCGGTGACGTGCTGGCGCATCACCCCGGTCCGCGACCGGTTGGCGCGGATATTCTCCATCCGGAACGCCCGGCCGGTGAGCAAGGCAAGCGACAGCGCGGTGCGCAGCACCTGCCCCCCGCCCTCGCCTTCCGAGCCGTCTATAATGATCATTTGTCTCTCCGCGGCTGCTTGGGGCAAAAGATCGATCGAAAATTCGGACGAAGGTCCGCTCATCCTGAGTAACCGTCGAGCTTGTCGAGACGGTGTATCGAAGGGCCGCTCGGTCTGGGTGCGTCCTTCGATACGGGCCCTCGACAAGCTCGGTCCCTACTGAGGATGAGCGGTGTTCGGTCCTAATTGGCGTTCGATGCACCTTCCCCTTCACGCACTCCACCTGCTTCAGCGTGTGGACGATCTCGACCAGGTCCGCCTGCGCGGCCATGACCGCTTCGATCGGCTTGTAGGCCGCCGGGGTCTCGTCGATCACGCCTTCGTCCTTCCGGCATTCGACGCCCTCGGTGGCGGCGACATGGTCGGCCACCGAGAAGGTCTTCTTCGCCTCGGTGCGGGACATCAGGCGTCCAGCGCCGTGGCTGCAGCTGTCGAACGAGTCGGCATTGCCGCGGCCGCGGACGATGAAGCTCTTCGCGCCCATCGACCCCGGGATGATGCCCATCACGCCCTCCGCGGC